>JAYEIY010000069.1:0-14786 GCA_034660375.1 Verrucomicrobiota bacterium | reverse complement strand
CAGAGATTTTGAACTTTATTTGAGGTGAATACTGACGTGTTAATAATGATTTTTAGTCTTATTTACTCAAAAAATAACAGCAAACAGAAACAGATAGTGTATGAAAAGCCTTTGAACAAAGTAAAAAGGCTTTTCGTGCAATGTCCATTTAAGCTCTGGATAATACACAACCAAACCACAAAGCCTTCGGCAAAAGGAATGTCCTTTGCATTGCTATTAAATACCAGTTAAGTGGACGAGTGGAAAAAAGAGAGACGAAAGTTAAACAAAAATAATAAGTTGCCAGTGTCAATAAAAGCTATTTTGACCTATTATCTTTTTTTTTACCAAATAAGGAAAAAAATAAAGAAATACCAAGCAGCATTTTGGCTGATAGTTCTGAGAAAGAGACGAGTTATACACAGGCGGTCATCTCGACTCCGACGAGAATAAACCCATTCTCGTCGAGCCGACGCCTATACATAACTCTCATCAATGCAGTGGGAGGAATGTTAAAAAAAAGTTCTAAATATTGAAAAAAAAGTGACAAATTTAAATCAAGACTTGACAAAGAAACTGTGTTTTTTTATGCGGGGTTTTATCTTCTAGTACATCTGCTCCACCCCAGTTTCCAGATCAAGTCCCGCGTTCCGGCAACAGCTGGGGTTATTCTAGATTATAGAATCTATTCTGAAACAACATTATTTTTCTGTTAAAAACATCCATGCATCATTTTCCCACTGACACGAAAGAATTACATTCCCTATTTTCCTGTTATTAGCAGCAAATTTTCTTAGAATGCCTTCAATTTCTTTTGTGTTTTTATTGTCAAAAGCTTCTTTTGCGTAATCCGCAGCTGTGCCTGAAAAATCAGGGTTTGCTTCGATAAATTTACGAAGTTCTATATTAATATGATTGACTTCTTCGCTTGCTTTTTTGTAGGATTCTACACCGGGTTGGTGAAATGCGTTTACGTTTATCATCTCTGCGTAAGCGGCAACAGCTCTTTCATAGAGGGCTATTAAGGCTCCGAGATAAAACTCATTAACTTCTCTTATAGTTATTTCTATTACTTCACGTTTGCCGTTTTCAAGTGCATTAACAAGACCGGTTTTAAACCCGTGAAGATAGTCCCCCATAGAAAAACCATCTTCATAAAGAATTTCTTCAGCATCCTTCAATACTTCAATAAACGTTGCAAAAAAATCATTTTTACCATCATTGAGCTGTTGAATAAATGCGTGTGCGTCCGTGCCACCCTTATTTCCAAAAACATTAAGTCCCTGACATACTCTATTTCCATCAAGGTCATATTCTTTTCCGAGACTTTCCATTACAAGTTGCTGGAGATATCTGGCAAAAAGTATAAGTCTGTCTGAGTAAGGGACTATTACCATATTTTTGTCGCCCTTTCCATTGCCGGCATAATACCAACTGAGACTGAGAAGATAAGCAGGATTTTCCAATATTTGCGAATTTCTTGTTAATTCATCCATCTGACATGCACCTTTGATGAAATCTCCAAAATCAATTCCGGCAAGTGCAGCGGGGACATGTCCGACAACAGCAGTTTCACTTGTACGTCCTCCTATAGATGCCGGCATGTGAAAAACTTTCAGCCAGTTGTTATCTGTAGCATAAATATCCAACTTACTTCCTTTCATAGTTACTGCAGCAGCATGTTTTGTAAAATCAATCCCTTTCTTTTTAAAGAAATTCTCAAAAGCAAGCATATTATTTCTTGTTTCCTGTGTGCCACCCGATTTTGAAACACTGAGAACCAGGGTTTCTTCAGGATTGGTAACTGAAAGAATATCGCTAATACCCGCAGAATCAGTATTGTCAGTAAAATAAATTTTTAAATTATTATTTCTTTTCTGTGCATCAAATTCATTCCAGTAAGGACCATTAATGGCAAATTGCAAAAGTTGTGGACCAAGAGCAGATCCACCAATCCCATTAACAACCAGATTCTGAAAGGGAATTTTTGTCGAAGAAAGAATCTCTCCATCACGTAGAGATGCTGCAAAACCTTCTACTTCCTTATATAATTCACTGGCAAGATAATTCTTTCTGTCAGTAAAATGAGTAACTTTTCTGTTTTCATCAGGATTTTTAATTAGTCCTGCTTCAATTTTTTTCATTTCTTCATGAATTTGCTTCATATTTGGCATAGATTGTGCATCATTAAAGGAATTAGGGAGTGATATCATTCCTGTAAGATCGAGTGTAATTTCGGATTTTGGATCGCAGTATTTTTTATTCATTTTATGCTCGCAGTTTGTGTGGTTATATGGTTTTTTAATTTATTTATGATATAATATAACTGAAATTACTTGAATAGTCAAAGTTTCATGCTAAATTATTTAACTTTTACGTGAAAACTTTCAAAAAAAAAGAGTAATTTTATGATGGAAGGTAAGATGAAAAAGACTTTGACAATTATTTCGATGGCTCTTGGATTAACCATCTTCATGACGAGTGTTGTGATAGAATCGATGCATGTGTCCGACTCCCAAACCTTAGCAAGAGAAAATTCCATCTCTGAAGTCTCTCTGCCTGATTTGGTTCAACTTAATTTTGAAGGACTTGATAAAAAAGAAAAAAATCAACTTATTCATGATTACATTAATATAACAAAAGATTTTATCAAAAACGGAGAATATTCCAAAGCTGAACAGGTTGCCTCAACGATTCTTCTTGAAGATAGTTTAAATCAACCGGCACTTGAATTACTTGCCGAAACTTATTTTAATCAACAGAAATTCAAACAAGCAGAAAAACTTTTTTCCACCTGTCTGAAGCGTTCCCATAATGACCGTATAAATTTTCTTTACGGAGTAACTCTTCTTAGAAATAATAAAGTAAAAGAAACGGTAGAAGTCCTTTCTGAAGAGATAAAAAAACATCCGAAAAATGGATATCTGCATTATTGTATGGCATCGGCATATTCAGGCATGGATGAAAAGCAAAAAGCAATTCAATTCCTTCAGAAAGCACAAACTCTTATGGACTCCGAATTAAACCCTCTTATAAATGATAAAAATTTTAATGCCATTCGAAATACGGCTGAATTTAAAAAGATTGCAAGCCTAACTAAGAAGCCACAAATTTCTGCACAGCAATGAGTCATATTCGAATTTTACCCCCCGAAATAAGTAATCGTATTGCAGCTGGAGAGGTAATAGAACGTCCTGCATCCATTCTTAAAGAGCTACTTGAAAATTCCCTTGACGCCGGAGCAGACAATATTAAAATAAATATTGGAAATGGCGGACATAAACTTGTCCAGGTTATCGACAATGGTTGTGGAATGAATCGTGACGATGCACTCCTTTCTTTAGAAGCACATGCGACAAGTAAAATATTTAATTCTGCAGACATTGATGCTATTAAGACTTTAGGGTTTCGCGGAGAAGCTCTCCCGAGTATTGCGGCAGTAAGTCGTTTTTCTATACTAACACGTCCTTCAGGAAATGACGAGGGTACTTTAATAAGTGTTCATGGGGGAAAGATAATTACTGTGGAGACTGCCGGGTGTGCCCAGGGGACTTCTATCTCGGCAAAAAACATCTTTTTTAATATGCCTGCACGAAAAAAGTTTTTGCGGACTCCGCAAACAGAAAGACATCACATCCAGGAACTTACGCTTCTTACCGCTCTTGCATATCCTGAAAAATCATTTGAATTGAATATTGACGGAAAGCAAACCATAAAGGTAGCAGGAGATGGAGAACTTTTAACACGCATGCGACTTTTGCTTGGAGGAGAAACAGTTTCTGCCATGGTTCCTATAAATTATGAGGAAGCTGGGATAAGAGTTTATGGTTATGCTGCTCGCCCTGGATTATCACGTTCTTCACGAAAAGAACAAAGAGTTTTTGTCAATAGACGACCAGTAAAGTCAAACACAGTTTATTATGGCATTCGTGATGGCTATCATACACAAGTAATGAAAGGACGTTTTCCGCCAGTCGCATTATTCATAAAGCTTGAAAGTAGCCGTGTAGATGTGAATGTACATCCTGCAAAAAGAGAAGTGCGCTTTAGAGAAAGCCAACTAGTTGGACAGATTGTGGCAGCAGCAATTCGTGGAGCCTTGCGCAATGACAGGGTTATTGCAGTACAACCCGACAAGACGAGTTCCTCCGATGAAAATTCCACAAAAAATACTCCTTTGCAACAGCCGGAGCCTTTTTTTAATAATATGTCTTTTGTTCCTGAAACCCGTGCATCCATAGGAGGTCTACAAAAAAGTCCACAAGAAACCCCTTTTGATTTTTCACGTTCTGATCTCTTTCAGGGGAAAAAGGCAGGGAACAAATCTCAATCTCTTTTTGAAGATGACAAAGACAGCATTGCTAACACTTCTTTGCCCGTGGTAGCAGATAGTACCTTTAAGAATCTTGATATAAAAGGAATGCTTGGAAAAGACTTTATCATTACTGCAAACTCTGACGGTCTTGTTCTTATAGATATAAACGCATGTCAACGTAGAATTCTCTTTGAACAGTTAATTAATGCAGGAAAAACAAAAAATAAAGGTCGCCAACCCCTTTTAATCCCTGTTACAACTGATATCTCTGTTTCTGACAGAGCCTTGCTGGAAAAAAACATTGATTATTTTGAAGATTTAGGGTTTGAGATCGAGCATTTTGGAGGGAATACATTTATTATCAATGCAATTCCTACGCAGTTTCCGCAGGAGAATATAATTGGCCTTATTCATAGAATTTTAGATGATTTAAGTGAAAGTTTTAGTGCATCTCCAAGAACACAGATGGTGCAAATTGCTCAAGCAGTTTGCAGGCAAGCAGTAAAAATTTCCTCTTTACCTAAAGAAGGGTACAGAAAACTTCTCGACGAACTTGCAAAAACAGAAATGCCTTATGCATGCCCTAATGGACAGCCTGTCATGATTAACATATCATACTCAGAACTTAACAAACGTTTTGCTAAAAAATAAACTAAATTTTATAATTATTAAATAGAGAAGATATCACATTTATCCGGCTCGAATCTTAAACAGGAAAAATGGAAGGAAACAGAAAAATTATCGACAATTCTGCTTGTAGAAGTACAAAAAAGAAATTAATTTCTATCTGTATGCAAGGAGAACAATTTAAATTTAGATTATGCAAATCACATAGAGCTTGTGCTCTATAAAATTAGTAAAGTAGGAAGAATATGATAAACTCTATTTTATATAACATGATTTTTCATCTGTTATTTATTCTTTATCTCCCCTTTTTTATTCATAAATTATTTAAGAGAGGGATTCAAGGGGGGGATTATGGGGAACGTTTTGGTATTTTCTCCAAAAACAAGATTAAAGCATTGGCGGAAAAATCATCCCCTGTCTGGATACATGCGGTTAGTGTGGGCGAAGTTATTGCTGCTCTAAGTTTTATTTCTCTGTGGAAAGAAAAAGATCCGGAAATTGAAATTATTCTTTCTACTACAACAACAACCGGACAGGCTATTGCTTTAAAGAAAGTTCCGGAAGATGTTATAGTTATATTCTCTCCTCTTGATTTTTTATGGGTTGTAAAAAGGTTTTTGAAATTAATAAAGCCAAAGTTGCTTATTATTTTTGAAGTAGAAATCTGGCCGAATTTAATCCGTCAGTCATCTCTCAAAGGGATAAGGCTTGCCTTGGTTAATTGCCGCATGTCAGATTCATCATCACGTGGATACTCCAGGCATAGGTGGTTTTTTAAAACACTATTCAATTCTTTTGATTTAATCTGCACTCAGAGTGAAGATGACACCATGCGGGTAAGAAACATTACTGGAGAAACTGGGACTCTTATTAAAACCTGCAATACAATGAAATTTGATCAAGTTCCAAATTTGAATGCGGAAGATAAATCTGAAATAATAAAAAGCCTGTTTGATAAAAATGCATTGATTCTTGTCGCTGCCAGCACTCATCCCGGAGAGGAAGCGATGATTCTAAATGTTTATACGCAAATAAAGAAAAAACATAATAAAATAGGTCTTATTCTTGTTCCAAGACATTGCGAACGTACTCCGCAAATTGAAAATATAATAAAAGATGCTAATCTTTCTTACTTGAAGTATGAAGGAGATTCCTTGAACAGAAAAACAGATGTTCTTTTAATCAATACAACTGGGGAGCTGATCAATTTCTTTGCTATTTCGGACATTGTTTATGTTGGAAAAAGCATGGCGGGGAATAAAGGTGGGCACAATATAATTGAACCCGCTCTGTTTTCCAAAACAATCATTCATGGACCGGAAATGCAGAATTTTAGATTAGTTGTAGATATTTTCCAGAAAAATGAAGCATCTATTGAAGTAAAAGATGAACGAGAATTAACAAAAAAAATAGATTCTCTTATTCAAAAGCCTTCTTTGCGTAAAAAATATGCTTTGAATGCCGGAAAAGTCGTAAAACAAAATAAAGGTGCCATAAATAAAACTCTTCAACTCCTTTTTAATAATTGAAAATTAATAATTTATGCCGAATTTTGAAGACCTAAAATTTTTTTTATTTTGCAAATAAATAAAAAGAATATTTTCTTAACATTTATTTTTGTTAATAAAAAAAATCAAACTATAATAATGCCGATGCCGGATAAATAAACAACTTTTTTATCCTCGTCCAATAGCAAAACGCTTATTTTAATATAATTTAACAATCCTTTATAGTATGCCAGACGCAAAAAATAAGATAAATCCTGATATTTCCGAAAGGATTGAAGAATTGAATGAATTAGATGATGTCGGCAAGACCAATCATTCAGCTTCTACAACAGAAAATAATATTTCTGATTCTAAAAAACTATCTGATTCGGAAGTATCAAAAGAAAGTAAAGAGTTGCAAAAAGAAATTGATGATGAAATAAACAGCTTAGTTGAAGATATGTTTGGTGAAACCTTTTCAGAAGAAAAAATAAAGGAAAAAGATGAGGAGAAAAAAAAGGAAGAAGACCTTCTCGGCAGTAGCAATGATACCTGTCACATAAAAAAGGCAAGAGCTGTCAAAATCAAAACAAAAGCAAAAGAAAAAATTCAACCACAACTTGCTGAAACAGGCGAACCGCCAAAGCTTAAAATTCACTGTCATGAATGTGGACAGAAACTTGACGTAACCGATGCTGAACCATTTTCTGAAATAAATTGTCCAACATGTAACTCGTCAGTACTTGTTCCTATGGTTTTTGAAACCTTTCTACTTGAAGAAGTAATTTCAGAGAGTGATTCATCATGTGTTTTCAGGGCTGTAGATTTGGCTCTTGACAGAGAAGTTGCAGTAAAAATACTTAACTCCGACATTGCAGAAGATGTAGAAAAAGCTACTGCTTTTCTTGAGAATGCAAGAAAAATTGCAGCATTAAATCATCCCAATATTTTGCCGATATACTCATGTGGCGAGAGTGAAGGTCAACCATATATTGTGATGCAATATATGGAGGCACATTCTTTAGAAGATCAGCTGAAAAAAAGTAGAAAATATATTCCCATAAAAAATGTAAACCATACTATCACAGAGGTTTTAAAGGGATTGCAATATGCACATGCAAACAATATTCTTCACTTAAATATAAAACCTTCAAATATTCTTATGGGAGGAGATCGAAGTATAAAGGTTTCCGATTTTGGGCTTTCTGCGGGAATTAATAATATAAAAACAGGAAAAGAGGTTAACCAATTTGCAAATTATCAATATGTGAGTCCAGAAAAGGTAAATGGTAATGCAGAACATGTTTACAGTGATATTTATAGTCTTGGTGCTACATGTTATCATCTGTTAACAAACAGGACTCCATTTGGTGGCACAACTGCTGAGGAAACAATAAACAACAGATTTGAGGCAGATATAATTGCTCCTAAAGAGTTCAGAATGGATATCCCTCAAAAGTTAAATGACTCCATTCTTAAAATGCTTTCTATTTTTCCATCTGCCCGTCCACAAACTTATAAACCTTTAATTTCCTCTTTTGAAAAATTTGCAAAAGAAAATGAATCTAAGACTTCCAAACCTACCTCCGCAAAAACAAAACCCAGTAAATCCAAAGGTCGTTCTCTTAATGTTCGAGGCTCAAAAGGGAAAATACTAAAAATTAATGCAATCAATAGAGCTGCCCAGACCTCGTGTGGAAGCCGTAGAATACAAAAAAAACAAAAAAATAATACTGCAACCTTTATAAATACTATTCTTGCAATAATTCTTGTGCTTATTGTATCCCTCATACTCTGGAAAAAATTTACTCCTGTTTCTGCCAGAAACTCTGATAATGTTTTTGAAGGATCCTTGAATACCTCGCATACAATAGATAACTCGACTAATATTGAACGCTCCCCATCCTCTTTAGAAAGATCTGAAAATTTAAATATTCAAAGTACAAATACTGGAGATACCACTGCGACAAATATTGTTGGAAGCTACGATAATATTCAAACTAATGAATCTCAGAAAAATGCAATAAAAAATGTAATTCTTCGCAGTAAACAAAGGCCTGTTGATACAGCAAAAAGACCTCAACCTTCTGGACTGAACTTTGATTCTGTAACAAGTAAACTCAAACAATATGTAAAGACACAACATCCAAAAATGTATGATATGGAAGAGTTTAGAATCAAAGAAATTAGGAAATGTAAAAAATATCTGATAAAAATGATGAGTTATATTCCATTCCGCGATATAAATGGAATAAAAATCAATAATGGGCTTAAAACTTTAAAAAATGCCTCTATAGAAAAATGCAATAAACAAAAATTCTTGATAATTACTGGAAAGTTAAAAAAAACAATTGATGTAGAATGGAAAAATATTCCATTTGAACAATATGTTAAATTTTTTGAGTTTTATATTAATAAGCGAAGAAACCTCTATGATAAAAGACAAAAAGGCAGTAAAACTGATATTGCAAATGATTGTTTCAGACTTGCATTACTTTGCGACTGGTATAAAGATAAGAATAATGCATTAAAATATGGAGTGTTGGCAAAAAAATATGATTCTAATCTAGGAGATTTGGTAGATTCATATATTCCAACACTTTCTTTCCAAGAATGACATTTCATACAAACAATGAAGTAATCTGCAGACTTCCTGAATCTCAAAAATGTTGGGGGCACTTTACCTCTCCTGTAGAGACTGTTTCTACTGCAAATTCGCGGGAATTACCACAAATCCTGGGATGGTTGCAAAGAAGTCTGGATAATGGTTTTTATGTAGCCGGTTTTATTTCCTATGAGGCATCAACTGTATTTGATTCTGCTTACAGCGTAAAATCCTGTCCTGATTTTCCATTAATATGGTTTTCTGCATTTTCTTCTCCACCAACAACTGTTGATTTTACCAACCCATCTGAAATCTCCTTCCCTGCATTAAAAATGAATACTTCATTTGCACAGTATGAAAAATCAATAAAAAAAATAAAAAAATATATCTATGATGGAGATATCTATCAAACCAATTTTTCATTCAGGGCACATACATTAACTGAGATACCCGGTAAAAATTTATTTATTAATCTTATGAACAATCATCCTGTGCCTTACGGAGCATTTGTAGATACAGGAAAATTTCAAATTATATCAGTGTCTCCAGAACTCTTTCTTGAATCAAAAGATTCAACTCTTTACAGTCTTCCAATGAAAGGAACCGCTCCAAGAAACAATAATCCCGAGATTGACAAAAAAATACCTGATAAACTCTCGAGTGATTCAAAAAATAGGGCAGAAAATCTGATGATCCTAGATATGGTAAGAAATGATCTGGGAAAGATATGTATCCCTGGAACCATATCTGTCGATCCTCTTTTTAGAGTTGATAAATATAATACGGTTTACCAAATGGTCAGCGGAGTAACAGGAAAATGCCCCGCAAATACACCAATTTATGATATTCTTGCCGCAACATTCCCTGCAGCATCAATTACAGGCGCACCAAAAATTCGTGCGATGGAAATAATAAATGAACTGGAAAGTTCTGCACGGAAGACATATACCGGAAGCATAGGATGTTTTTATCCCAATGGCGATTTCTGTCTAAATGTGGCAATAAGAACCCTTCTGATGACAGAAAATAGTTGTGAAATAGGCATAGGAAGTGCCATTGTTGCCGATTCAGACTCTCAAAAAGAATGGGAGGAATGTCTTCTTAAAAAAGATTTTTTTAAATAACCGGCTTTGCCAGAACTGAAGACCGCAAGTGTGAAAAAGTTTTTGACTCTTTAAAAACCTCTTTCTGCAGAGTTTAAATAGTAAAAACTGAATTCCCAAAAAATACTTTTATCTCCTTATTCCTCAATGAGATAATTTTGTATCTTAAAAAGTCTTGCTATAAAAATACAAAGATTACAGCTAAGGGTTTATTATCCACTTGAATATTTAAATATAATGAATCACTTTATCTTTTATTAAAAATATTTGGATTTATTTTAAAGAAATAAAAATATTAACACCCAGGCATATTCAAAAGATGTATCTTTCTATTATTCAAATTGCAAGAAATACGTTTCGTGAAACACTGCGTGATCCCATTTTCTTTATTTTGCTTTTATGTTCTCTGATTTTAATAGGATTGTTGCCTGAGTGTGCTTTATTTGTTTTCAGAGAACAAAAAAAGCTAGTTATAGACAGTTCACTTGCGACGATTCTTTCTTTTGGATGGATTATAGCTGTTCTTGCGTCGGCACATACTATAACACGTGAAATAGATAAAGGAACCATTTCTCTTATCTTATCAAAACCTGTCAAAAGATACTCTGTAATACTGGCAAAAATACTAGGTATTTTTGCTGCTTTAACAGTTTTTGTTTTATTGAATTCTCTTGCAGCTCTAATTGCATTACGGGTCGCAAAGGATCAATTTAGATTGGAATATATAGCTTTGGGCATTTATTTCGGGACAATTCTTCTTGCATGTTTTTATGGGGGGGTGCGTAACTATCTTAGCGGTGAGTCTTTTGTCATGAACTCCTCCCTTGGTCTTATGTATGCATTACCAACAATTACGCTCTTAATTGCTTTTATTCCTGTAAATGGCAAACTGGTTTATTTTGCTTCCAGCTTGGTACCAGCAATGCTTCTAATTTTATTTGCTGTTTTAATTATTGGCATTATTGCTATTTCTCTATCTACATGCCTAAATACGGTAAGTAATTTACTTGTATGTTTTATTGTTTTTACATCGGGATTAATGTCAGATTATCTAGTTGGAAGATTTGCCAATACAAATTGGATTGCTTCAATTCTTTACGGCTTAATCCCTAATTGGCAGATGTTCTGGTTGGTTGATGCCATAACTGCCGGTGAAACAATACCTATAGAATATCTTTTATGGGCTTCTTTATATGCCATTATTCTTATTTTTGTTTTTACCATATTTGCAGTTGTTTTATTCCAGGACAGAGAAGTTGGAAGATAATGAATTAAATAAACAGTACAACAAAAGCCTTTGAACGAAGTGAGAAAGACTTTTTATACACTGCCTGTTTCTGTTTGCAGTTATTTTTTGAGTAAATAACACTTAAAATCATTATTAACGAGTCAGCATTCATCATAAATAAAGTTCAAAATCTTTGATTTTGAACTTACAGAGCCTGCGTGAAAAGGTTTTTGGTCCTTTGAAAATGTTTTCATGCAGGGTCTAATTAATAAATTAGATAAGGAAAAATATGAGTATTAAAATTGATTGGGAAAATCTGGGATTTAACTACTTCCAAACATCAAGTCATGTTAAAATGAATTATTCAGACAACAATTGGTCTGATATTAAACTTGTTTCTGAACCATACTTAAAGATACATATTGCAGCAACCATACTTCACTATGGACAGGGTGCTTTTGAAGGACTTAAGGCCTTTTGTTGTAAAGATGGGAAAATAAGAGTTTTTCGTCCAGATGAAAATTACAAACGCATGAAAACAGCTGCTGAAAGGGTTTATATGCCCATGTTTTCTGAAAAACAATATTTTGATGCTCTTACCAAGGTTATAGCCGATAATAGTGAATATGTACCGCCTTATGGGACAGGGGGTTCTCTTTATATAAGACCTCTTTTGATTGGTACCGGTCCAACAATCGGTGTCTCTCCGTCAAACGAATATGTTTTTCTCATTATTGTAATGCCGGTAGGAAATTACTACAAAGGTGGAATAAAGCCAGTTTCGGCATTAGTTGTGGATGGATATGACCGAGCAGCCCCATCGGGAGTCGGCAATGTTAAAATTCCCGGTAATTATGCAGCCAGTTTTAAAGCTCAAACTTTGGCAAAAAAAGCGGGTTACCCGATAAATCTCTATCTTGACTCTAAAACACATTCCTTTATAGATGAATTTGGAACATCTAACTTTATTGCCATAACAAAAGATGGAAAATATGTAACCCCTTCTTCTAAATCTATTTTGCCAAGTATCACAAACAAAAGCCTTAGACAACTCGCTACTGATTTAGATATTAATGTAGAAGTACGCCCAATAAAATTTGATGAAATTTCTAAATTTGCCGAGATAGCAGCATGTGGAACAGCAGTTGTTCTAACCCCAATAAACGAAATTGTTTCTAAAGAAAAAATCTATACAATAAGCCAAAAAGACAAATGCGGTCCAATTTTACAAAAACTTTACGACCACATAACAGCACTACAACGTGGAGAAATAGAGGACCCACATAACTGGATGTGGGATAGTGGGGTTGCTCTTTAATGAGGATCCACGAACAGCACCACCAAAGGACAAAAAATTTGGAATTGATAGATTTAATTTTCATAGATAAATCTACACTTTTATTTTATCTCATTGTATTCTTTTGCCCATTTTTTATATGTGCACAATCTGAAAACCCTAATGCTCCTACACCCAAAGAGACCGAGATAAAAACAATTTCTAAGTGTATTAATGATTATCATACAGGCAATGAAAAACAGCGAAAAAGAGCTATTTTAGTTCTTGGCAAATATAATAATTCTTCAGCCGTACAGACTATAATCAATGCCCTTGACGACCATAGTGCACTCATAAGACAATCTGCTCTGGTTTCCTTATCAGAAAAACCTAACATCCCAGAAAGAGCAAAAGAAAAAATTGTCTCTCTTTTTATTGATACTGATATTCATATACAAAGGATTTCTACCTCACTTATTACCCGTATTGCGCGTATGAGTAGAATTAAGTTAATGCGGGCAGGTTCAAAAAATCGGTTTTTTCATTTTGATCAAAAGCATAGAGATATCTTGAATAAATGTCTCGTTTCAGGTGATTATACTGTTAGAAAAAATATTATACTTCATGCTCATTATTTCTATAAACTTCTTGATAAAAATATTCTTATAGATTGCCTTGATACTACAGAAGATGAATTACGCCTGCTAATAATACAAAAATGTAAATATATTATAGGTAAGCAAAAGTTACTCGATTATCTTGAAAAAAATATTTCATCTGAAAAGTCTTCTGCAATTCTCCTTGAATATATAAAGCTTTTATCCTCTTATAAAGGAAAGAATAATACAGAAGTTTTTCTTAAATGGTGTAATTACCCTGATTCTAAAGTAAGATATGAAGCCATAAAGGGAATTATCTTATCCGGAAGCCAGAAAGCTATTCCCTTCATTGAAAAATATGTATTAGGAAATAATCCTCTTCAGGAAAAGTTAAATCTTATCAGATATTCTGCATATCTTCATTCTGTGGCAATAAAAATGCTCGAAAGATTATTGGAAAATGATAACCTTGCTATAAAAAATGAAGTATTACAAAAACTAGTTCAACTTAAAGGTCCTTCAAATTGCAAAGATATGCTTATAGAGTTACTAAAGAGTGAAATAAGCAAAATTAGAAAAACAGCAATGAGATATCTACGTAACTGCAGAAACATTGATTGGGAAAAAATAATCCCGGAAATCTCACAGAGTCAATATCCGGATATTCGATACTTTTCTATAGAAAATATTCATAAATTGCATAAAGGCAGGCAAACAGAACTGCTTCTAAATCTTTTGATAGATGATAACGTAGATGTAAAAACATACGCACTTAGAACAATCCTTAGTAAAAAAATTGATAATTGGCAACAGATTCTCAAACAATCTATTATGTCCGCAGATATAGACATGCAAAAGACCGCAATGCCATACATAAGATATATGCCTAAAAATGAACAATTAGAAATTTATAGATATTTAGACCCTGTACGAAAAGATTTTTAAAGAGCCAAAAACCTTTTCGCACAGACTCTGCAAATTCAAAATCAAAGATTTTGAACTTTACTTGAGACGAATACGGATGCGTTAATAATGATTTTAAATGTTATTTATTCAAAAAAATAACTGTAAACAGAAATAAACAATGTACGAAAAACCTTCGAACAAAACGAAAAAGGGTTTTCGTGCAATGTCTAAATCGGCCTATTACTAATTCGAATCTTTTCCCTGAATTTAGCGGGAGTCATACCATAATATTCTTTAAAACTATGATAAAAATAACTTTGACTGCGATAACCTAATTCAACTGAAATAAATTGAATCTTATCATTGCTCTCTGCAAGCAGTGTCGCTGCAGTCTGGACTTTTAATTCATTTGTAAATTCACTTGGAGTTTTGTTTAAACTTTTTCTAAATGTTTTGCATAGGTGTTCCGGAGTGCATGGAGCAAGTTCATACATCTTTTTTAAGCCTAAAACTATATTTTCTCTCGTTCGCATCTTTGTCGAGTAGGCATAATATAATTTCTCCTTTAGATTTATTTGTTTTTTTCTGTTTTTCTCTTTTTCTCTCTCTTTCGATTAGAGAGTGTCTTCAATATTAAATCATGTGAGAAATGTCAACACCC
>JAYEIY010000068.1:0-14865 GCA_034660375.1 Verrucomicrobiota bacterium | reverse complement strand
AGGGAAAATTTGCTCTGCAATGGCATTTCATATTAGCCCAGGGTTTTAACCTTGGGATCATGGAGTTTCGATTGATATTTGGCCTGAAATGGCATATTATATTAGCCCAGGGTTTTAACCCTGGGAATAAATAAAAACAATCATAAAATCATAAAATCACACAATAATAAAGAGGAGAAAAAAATGCCAGAAAATTTCACCCCACAATTCTTATCAAGTTTAGTTTATTGCCTAATGGGCGTAATTGTTTTTGCTATTTCATTTGTTATTATGGAAAAGGTAACTCCTTTTTCTATTCGTAAAGAGATAGAAGAGGATCAAAATATAGCTTTAGGGATTATTATGGCTGGTGTCATAATCGGTTTATCTATAGTTATTGCTGCAGCAATATTGTAGATTTTACGCATGAACAATATTAAAAAATTAGATAAAAGTCATATTGTAGTGACATCTTTAGATGAAAATGATGGAATTGCATATTGGCATTCTAAAACTCCTGAAGAACGCCTTCAGGCATTGGAATTAAATAGGAGTTTAGTTTATGGATATGGGGAACATCCACCA
Source organism: Verrucomicrobiota bacterium (assembly GCA_034660375.1). Lineage (GTDB taxonomy): Bacteria > Verrucomicrobiota > Lentisphaeria > UBA2565 > JAYEIY01 > JAYEIY01. The sequence goes on along the minus strand of JAYEIY010000068.1, from coordinate 14,301 downwards.
AGACTTCAAAGATTTCTTGAAGTTGTTGACCAACCATGGAGTTCATGATTTAGAGGATTTATATGAATAAAAATACCCTTCCTAAAAAAAGTGAGTTCCTCCTTCTCTTTTGCATTTTAATCATAGCAATTTGCGGACTTGTCTACGAATTATTGGCAGGAGCGCTTTCTAGTTATTTTTTAGGAGACTCTGTTTATCAATTCTCCATTGTTATTGGATTATTTATGACTTTTATGGGGGTTGGTTCTTTTTTATCTCGTTTTTTTGATAAAAATCTACCTTTTGTCTTTATTGTAGTAGAAGTACTTACCGGTCTTATCGGAGGATTCAGTACAATTATTTTGTTTGCAGCTTTTGCAAAAATAAATAATTACAGTCCCATTCTCTTTTTACTCTCCGGATCAATAGGGACTTTAATTGGTCTTGAAATTCCACTTATTATTCGTATTTTGAAAGATTATTCTTCTGTAAAAACGACAGTTTCCAATGTTATGACAGCAGACTATATAGGAGGATTGGCAGGCGCACTTCTTTTTCCTATACTCCTTGTTCCTAAAATGGGTTTAATAAAAACCGCAATATTCTTTGGATTGTTTAATATTTTTGTTGCCAGTCTGGCGATCTATGTTTTTAGAAAAATACTGCTGAGAAAGAAAAGTCTTTGCCTTTTTGCTACCGGTTCCGCTATATTACTTGTAATGGCAATGTATTATTCTACAAAAATGACATCTTTTCTTGAAGACAGTCTCTATAAAAATGAAATTATATATGCAGAAGAGACTCCATATCAACGAATTGTTATCACACGCTTTAAGAATGATTTAAATCTCTACCTGAATGGGAGCATTCAGTTTAGTACTAAAGATGAATATCGTTACCATGAGTCCCTTGTACATCCGGCAATGCTACAGGCTAGGCATCATGAAAATATTCTTATCTTGGGCGGAGGGGATGGCATGGCACTCAGAGAAATATTTAAGTATGACGATGTGAAATCTGTAACGCTGGTAGATTTGGATAAGGCAATTACAAATCTCTTTTCGCAAAATAAGATGTTGACTAAATATAATAAAAATTCTCTCAGCGACAAACGAGTCAAAATTGTAAATACTGATGCATGGAAATTTATGGAAGAAAATATGCAGACTTATGATGTAATTCTTATAGATTTGCCAGATCCTCGCGTGATAGAACTTAGCAAATTATATACAAAGAGTTTTTATAGAATGTTGGCTGGACATTTGGCTGGTTCGGGAGTGATTGTTACCCAGGCAACTTCGCCCCTCTTCTCACGAAAAGCTTTCTGGTGCATCGAAAAAACTCTTGCATCCGTTAATTCTCCAGTTAATGTAAATCATTCGCTCTATACAATGCCGTATCATTTGTATATTCCCTCATTTGGAGAATGGGGATTTGTTATGGCCTCTCCAAAACCAATTAAATGGGAAAATATAAAAGTTAATGAAAAATTCAAATTTCTTACACAGGAAATTTTGGAGTCATTGATAACTTTTCCTCCTGATATGCAAAAATTGGAAACAGAAGCAAATACAATTAATTCTCATAAAATTACTGTGTATTATGAAAAAGGATGGCAAAATTGGTATGAATAAAAGTTCTGACAAAAGTGCATTAGGCAGGCATATATGTATAGATTATTACGGATGTAAATATGACACTATAAATGACTCTGACAAAGTTCAATCTATAATGCTACAAGCTGCTGAAGTTAGTGGTGCAAAAGTTTTACATACATACTTTCACTCATTTGAACCACACGGAGTAAGTGGTATCATTGTTATTGCTGAGTCTCACTTTTCTGTTCATGCATGGCCCGAAAATGCCTTCGCTGCAGTAGATCTTTTTGCATGCTATGACAGTATTGATTTTGAAAGGGCAATAGAATCAATCTTCAAATCCTTTGGCGCAGATTCCTATAAAATTGCTGCAGATCTTGATCGAGGTGCATCTCTAAAAAATAATATCTGAAAATGTTTATAAGTATAGACCAAAATTCCAATTCATTGTGGGATACAATTCCCAAATTACATGCCTTAAAATCACACAAAATGGATTTTCTGCATCTTGTAGAGGATATAGATTTAGCTTTTACTAAAGTTGGAGCAAATTCTCCAAAAAAGACTCCGCAACTCACATACGAACAATATTACCGCAATGGAAATCTAGATTGGGGAGCATCTCTTTTCTATAGCAAATTTCTTGGAAAACTACCTGTTAATATAAGAACTCTCGAAAAATATTCTGGCATATCAACAGGAGCACTCCTGAGACAACTGAATCATTCTGAAGAAACTTTTTTTGGTGAATATGCGGTTTCTGACAATCTGCAGATGACGGCTCCAAGTTATACAGAAGATAAAGATTATCATAGAACTCTCGGAGATATATCTGTAAAAGAGATATTTCCGCTTATCTCTGAGATAATTGATTTTGCAGAAGAAGACCTATTGAAAAGTTTTCCTGAAAAAGAAAGTTGCCAAAGAATAAAAAAATGGTTTACCAGCGAAAGAAAAATAGTAAAAGGCATGTTAAAACAACACTCTAACGGAACATTAGATCAATTGTATGTCTCATGGATCTCAAAATATATCCCTTCTGATTATTGTAATAAAACATCTGCTATTCTTGCCGAAAATTCTAATCCTACATTAGAACTGCTCAGTAAAATTCTTGATAATTATGAATTATTTTGCTCTTTATACAATAAAAGTATAGACATGACCGAGGTGGAAATATCAAAACTTAAATACGGCGAATTACCTTTTTACTGCATTGTCAAACGAAACAAAAAATTACATAGAACTGATATAAAATGGGATGGTAAAAAAGTTATTGCAGGAGATTTATCCTGGGAGCATGGGTTAAGTATTGATCAGATAAAAAGAGTTTTAGCTACAAATGACTGTCTTTGTATATGTGGTAAAGCTTTGATGCTACCAATTGTTATGCAGAAGGTAATGCCTAATCGACAACTTATTATTCCTCATAATGGTTCTCTTTATATGCCTGCTGCAGAGTTGCTCGCAAAACTTCTTTCAGAAAATAAGATAATAGATTTGTCAGAACTTATTATCAAAAGATTGCGTTTTTACTTTCTGGATCACCTGAAATCAACACAGACAGTTATTCGTTTGCCGGACTATTTGAGAGAACCCTTCAATAAATCAGAAATAACGAGTGAAGAATTTTCTACTCTTTACAAAGCAAAAATGATAGAAGCAGATTCAATCTTAAATATACTTACGGATAATGATAAAAGAAGTTTATTTATAGATGCAGAATTTCCAAAGCTACAGACGCAGATAAAAAAACTTGAACAAAAAAGAAAAGAATTTGGACTAGACCCTCAGAAAAGACACCTTTGCAAAAATGTATGGGAAGAAATAAAACCCCTCCAAAAACAATTGCAAAAAGATTTTTTTGAAATGATCCTGCAATTAGTCCATCTGAGAAACCTTGACTATTGGGACTCAAGAGGAGCTATTCTACCTTGGTCAATCGCCGTGGGCGGAGAAAAATTCTATAAAAAAATAATTGAAAATGCAAGAATATATTAATTAAATATTGTATGAAAAGCCTTTGAGCGAAGCGAAAAAGGCTTTTCGTGCAATGTCTATTTCTGCTTGCAGTACTTGAAAATAACCCAAAGTAAACAATAAAATATGAATAATGATGGACACAGAGAACGACTTAGAAAAAGATTTGCAGATTCCGGAATGTCAGCTTTTTCAGAACATGAGAAGATTGAATTGTTGCTAACATTCGCAATTCCTAGGAAAGATACAAAAAATATTGCCAAAGATTTATTGTCTCAATTTAAAAGTGTTGAAAATATTTTAAATGCCCAGATTGAAGACTTGCAGACTATAAAGGGACTCGGCAAAACCTCCGCTATTCTCATAAAACTTGTTCGGGGTTTATGGACGCATTGTTCAGAAAAAAAACTTGAAAAGATAGATATTATGTCATCTCCAGAAAATGTGATTGATTTTGCACGCATGAAATTGGGGGGAAATAAAAACGAGGCACTTATGCTGGTTTTTGTAGATGCAAAAAATCAGGTAATACATCACGAAATATGCGCAGAGGGAACAGTCAATGAAGCTGTAGTATATCCTAGAGAAGTTGCAAAAAAAGCCCTTGCTCATCATGCATCTGGAGTGATTGCAGTACATAATCATCCAAGTAATATATGTACTCCATCCTCACAAGATAAAAAACTTACAGCCAAACTTGTTCAGGCTCTTGAACTCTTTAATATAAGAATGCTTGACCACCTTATAATAGGAAAAACCACACACTTTAGCTTCGCAGAAGAAAAAATTCTATAAAAAGAGTAATCTTAAAAAAATATGCAAATATCTTGAAATGGAGAAATAATTATGAGGATTTTGTTTTTAGACCTAGACACACTACGTCCCGATCATCTTGGATGTTATGGATACCACAGAAATACTTCGCCCAACATAGATGCAATTGCAAACGATGCTGTAAGATATGAAAACTATTACTGTTCTGATGCTCCCTGTCTGCCTTCTCGAACCGCTATGATGACAGGACGTTTTGGTATTCATACAGGAGTTGTTAATCATGGAGGAGAATGTGCTGAGCTGCGTCATATTGGAAGTTCAAGAGGGTTTTAGGATGACCTTAACAGGACAACCCTTCCTGGAATAATGAGGGAGTTTTCAGGTATGAAGACTGTTTCCGTTAGTCCTTTCGCTTCCCGTCATTCCTCGTGGAATTTTTATGCGGGATTTAATGAAATGCATGATACAGGTAAAAATGGAGTTGAATCAGGTGAAGAGATAACTCCGGACGTTCTTAAATGGATTGACAATAACGCAGAAGAGGATAACTGGTTCCTTCACGTAAATTACTGGGATGCACATACGCCATATCGTGCACCAGAAGAATTTGGGAATCCTTTTGAAAATGATCCTCTCCCTGGATGGCTTACCGAAGAAGAACTAGAAAAACATAAAAAAATGGTTGGACCGCACGGTGCACATGAAATAAATATGTATGACGATAAGGAAGATCCTCTATATCCCAGACACCCTGGCTCTATCAAAAACATGGAAGATTTGAGAAGAATGATAGATGGATATGACTGTGGAATAAGATATATGGATGGAGAAATAGGTAAGCTAATGAAAGCCTTTAAAGAGAAAGGAGTTGCAGATGATTTAGTTGTTATTATCACTGCCGACCATGCCGAAAACATGGGAGAATTGGGACTCTACGGAGAACATGCAACTGCAGATTATGCAAATTGCCGTATTCCTATGATAATAAAATGGCCCGGTATGACCGACGAAGGAGGGGTTAATAATGCTCTTCACTATAATCTCGACCTTCTCCCTACAATAGCTGAAATGCTACAGATTGATTATAGTTATGACAAATGGGATGGTCAAAGTTATGCAAAATCAATTACAGACGGTGCTGAATGTGGACACGATTATCTTGTTCTCAGTCAGTGTGCGCATACATGCCAAAGAGCTGTTCGCTTCGGAGACTGGATTTACCTTAGAACATATCACGATTTCTATCATCTTTACCCAAAAGAAATGTTGTTCAATATAAAAGACGATCCTCATGAACGTAATAATTTAGCAGAAACACATCCCGAAATAGTAAAAGATGCAGTCTATAAACTCTATGATTGGCATGACGAAATGATGCAGAACTCCGACTCAGATACAGATCCCCTCTGGACTGTAATGAAAGAGGGCGGTCCATTGCACTCAAGAGGTAATCTGAAAAAATATTGTAAATTCCTTGAGCAAACAGGACGTGCATGGGCAATTCCCGAATTAAGGAAAAAACATCCAAGAGAATTTAATATTTAGTTTTGGAAAACCTTGTGGTTTGGAAACGGTATATGATTTCCAGGGTGATTTTCTAGGAATCCTTCCTATGTTGATTCCTGTTTTATTCATTTTTATTGGGTATGACTTATATACTTTTTAATTCTTTTTAAAAAGGAACGAGAAAAAAGGATATGAAGAATATTATCTTTGGGCTTTTTCATACGAATTTAGTGCGTAACATTTTATGCCAACGTTCTATTTTTCCTTGATTGCGGTCTTGATGCAATCAGTTCTATATAAAGAGAACATAAAAAAGTCTCAAACTCTGTAAAGCTTTGCTAGGAAACAAATTCACTATTTTTTTTTCTGTATTTTTTTGATTAGGAGCCTCTATAATTCTTTTTTCTTTCAGAAAAAATAAATCTTTTTTTCAGGCAAGATCATCTGATTGCGTCGAGGAAAGTACTGCTTTATTTTTAATGCTCCCATCTTGGGTGATTCTGCTAGTTACTTGCAGGGATTGTTATGATTAGTCTGTAATTTATAGCAAAAAAGTTGCTATTAACACAATTTTTATAAATATTTGTTAAATGTTCTAGTCTTCTTTATAAAAAGCATTAATCTCTCACTGAATTTAAAAATTTTGTCTATTTTATATAAGGGTTTGCTTATATCAGATTAATTTTAACTAAGGATAAGTATGGAAAAAAAACAGTCATCTATTGCTGCCGCTAGAGCTGCCCGTAGAGCGGCAAGAGCAAAAGAAAATGAGGCAAATCAGAAAAAAGCAAGTAAAAAAGGAAAGATTCAAATTACTCTTGGCGTTCTTCTTTTTATTGCTATCATCATCACAGGCTATGTATTAAAGGTAAATGTATCTTCCAAATCTGCATTGATGTGGGTATTTGGGATTTCATTTGGCGTAACTCTTCAAAGAGCCCGCTTCTGTTTTACTGCAGCTGTACGTGATCCGGCATTGACAGGCTCAATGTCTTTAGCAAAATCTGTACTTATTGCGATAGGTATTGCAACAATTGGTTTTGCTGCCATTCATTACGCCAATGGAGATCCAAGTACCGCAAAATTGGCAAAGGGAGCATATTATTTTGTAAAACCGGTTGGATTACATACTGCGGTTGGAGCATTTCTTTTTGGGATAGGAATGGTTATTGCTGGTGGGTGTGCTTCAGGCACATTAATGAGAATTGGAGAAGGATTTATGATGCAGATGATAACCCTTATATTTTTTATTTGTGGGGTTCTTTTAGGTTTTGCAAATCGACCATTTTGGAAAGATAAAATATTTTTCAAACCAGTACATTTTCCAAAGGAATTTGGGTGGGTTCCGGCGTTATTTCTTCAATTTGTATTATTATTTCTCTGTTTTTTAACAGTTGAATATATATCAAGAAAAAGAAAACAAAAAAAATAGTTGATAAACAAAGAATTTGTTTATAAAATTGATAAACTTAGAAAGTTATATAAAAAAATAGGAGTATTATTATGCAGGAAAAAGAATTAGATTGTTTAGGTGAAGCGTGTCCAATTCCGTTGGTAAAAGCAGAGAAAGCAATGAATACTTTAGAAGTTGGAGATCTACTTATTATTTCAATTGATCATAGTTGTGCAATGAAAAATCTACCCGAGTGGGCTAGAGATAATGGACATAATGTTGAAATTGAAGAAACAGGCGAAGGTCAGTGGGAAGTCTTTATCGAAAAATGTAAATAATTAGCAAGGGAAAAGAAATGAGTAACGAAAATCAGCAATCTCTAGTTTCATCGCTTTATGAACGTTTTTTAAAAAATCCCTGGCCGTATTATACAGGAGCAGTCATTCTTGCGGTACTAAATGTAGCCTTATTAGCAGCCTCTGGAAAACCATGGGGTATTAGCGGTATATTTAATTATTGGGGAGGAATGATTGTAGAACTTTTTGGTGGTTCTGTTGAAAACTGGCTATTCTTCAAAAATCCAAAACATTTAAAATTATTACATAAGGGATTTTGGGGAAATCCTGGTTCAGTTAGAGATTTTGCTATCATTATTGCCGCATTAATGACCTCTTTATTAGCTGGACAATTTAAATTTAAAATGATAAAGTCATGGCGTCAATTTGCTGCTGCTGTTATTGGCGGATTATTTATGGGGTATGGAGCAATGATTGCTTTTGGTTGCAACATTGGTGGACTCTTTTCAGGAACGGCCTCAATGTCTCTACATGGATGGGTTTTTATGGTCTTTATATTTCTTGGTGGCCTTGTCGGCAGTAAAATTCTAGTAAAATATTTACTATAATAGGATACTTTATGAAAAAAAAATATGAAAATTATGATGTTGTTATTATTGGTGGTGGTGCTGCTGGACTTACCGCTGGAATTTACTGTGCAAGAGCAAGGCTTAAAACTCTAATTATTGAAAAGTCATTGATTGGTGGGCTTGCTACTTATACTAGTGAAATTGAAAATTATCCAGGTTTTCCGGATGGTGAATCTGGACCGAACATAATGAAGCAGTTTGAAAAACAAGCAAAGCGTTTAGGGGTTAAATTTAAACTAACTGATGTGAAGAAAGTCAATTTTGGAGCAGACGGACACCAAGTAGAAACTTTCCGTAATGTTTTCAATGCAAAATCAGTTATTATTGGAACTGGCGGAAAACCTCGTTTAACAAATGCTGCAAATGAATCCCGTTATTTATATGATAAAGGCATATCATTTTGTGCAACTTGTGATGCGGCTAGATATACAGATAAAACCGTTATGATTATAGGTAGCGGAGATGCCGCAATTGAAGAGGGATTATTTTTAACTAAATTTGCTGATAAAGTAATAGTTTCTATCTTGCATGACGAAGGCGTAATGGATGCGAATCAGATTGCCCAGGAAAAAGCTTTAGCAAATCCTAAAATGTTTTTTAAATGGAATACTGTTGTAGAATCTTTTGAAGGAAATACAGATTTAGAGACAATTGTTTTAAAAAATCTAAAAACCGGAAAATTAGAAAGAAATAGTGTAGATGGGTGTTTCTTGTTTATCGGATATATCCCTAATACTGCTTTTCTTAAAGATATTCTTGATTTGAATGAATTGGGTTACATAAAAACAAATAAACATATGGAGACAAATATTAGTGGAATCTTTGCAGTTGGAGACGTCCGCGAAAAAGAGCTCCGTCAAGTTGCAACATGCGTAGCTGATGGTGCTATTGCGGGTGTAAATGCAGAAAAATTCATAGTTGATATGGAATCATTCCAACATGAAATTCTTCAAAATGAAAAAGTGGGTTTGATTTATATTTATTCTGCAATTGATGCTATAGGAAGAGAGATGCTTTTGCGAATGCAGGGAATTGAAGCACAATTTGAAAATAAAGTTAAATTGACTGTTATTGATACATATAAAAGTAATAGCCTTTGTAAAATGATAGGTAATGCCTTAAAAAATAAAACTAAATGTGCCGATATACTGGATAAAAGGAAATTACCCGCTGTTGCCTATACAAAAAATGGAAAAATTGTACTTCTCAGCGATGATTTGTCTAAAGATGTCGTTGTAAATAAATTGTCTGAATTAATGCAATTTTAGTTACTACCAATTGAAAAAAAAATTTAAGGAAATTAAAAATCGTATGAATAATTTAAGAATTTTTATTACTGCTATAATCCTCATGTGTGCTGTTACAGTAGTTAATGCTATAGATCAAGATCAAAACTGCGAACTTCATAGTTTAGAACAACTAAAAAAAGAAAAAAAAACTTCTGAAAAAAACTTCAAGTGGCCAAAATATAAAAAATTGTCCTTTTTTGAAGATTATTCAGAATTAAAAAAAGCAAAAAATGTTAAGAATCGTGATGCCTTTGATAAATTAAAATATATACCGTTGAATGCAGATGGTGATATATGGTTAAGTCTTGGCGGTCAAGCACGAATCCGATTTGAAGATTTTCGAAATTGCAGCTTTGCAACACCTGACAATAATGATGATAATTATCTATTACAACGTTATTTCTTCCATTCAGATCTTCACTTGGGTTCTTATGTCAGACTCTTTCTTGAAGGTAGAAGTGCCTTTGCCAATAGTCATGATTTACCAGGCGGACGAAAAACGACACTGCATGATGAAATTGATGTTATGAATGCATTTGTAGATGTAACAATTCCAATTACAAATAAACTGGAAGCCAAAGTCAGAGCAGGAAGATTTGAGTTTTATTATGGAAAAGGAAGAATGCTTGCCTGCCGAAATTGGTCTCAATTACGACGCCCATACGATGGGTATAAATTGAAACTTAGTAGCGAAAATTGGTGGATTGAAGGTTTTTGGGCACAAGGGACAGAAAACAGAAAATATGAATTTAACAATGTTAACGATGATTTAAGTATATGGGGATTTTATAGTCATATAAGTAAGAAGACGATTCTTCCTTTTGGACTTGATTTTTATGTTATAGCAAAAGATCAATTTAAACCGGCAACAAGGGATGAGCGACGAATGAATATTGGTGTTCGTCTTTTTGATGAAATCAAAAATACAAATTTAAGTTACGATATTGAAGCTGCAACACAGTTTGATTATAGAGATTCAAGAGAAGTGTCCGCCTCAATGTTTGCTGCAGAACTTAAATATCAATGGAAAAAAAATCCACTAAAACCCTGGATGACTGTAGGTTTTGATTGGGCGTCTGGCGACAAGGATCCCGCAGATGACAAAATTACAACCTTTGAACCAATATCACCTTTTGGTCATTATTACTTTGGTTATATGGATATTGTCGGCAGACAAAATATCGTAAGCCCCTGGCTTGGCGTTGGATTTAAACCAACTCAAAAATTAATGACAAAACTAGATGTTCACTGGTTTTATGCGGATGAACCGGCTGATGATCTTTACAACGCATGTAACTGTTCAACTATTATACGTAACGGATCTGAAAATGCTGGAGACTTTATTGGAACTAACATAGACGTAACCTTAAAATATAAATTCAATCATCATTTAGTTGGACTCATTGGTTATAGTTATTTCTTTGCAGGTAATTTTGTTGAAGAAACGGCAGGTGGACAAGATGATATTCAACGTTGGATGTTACAGTTGCAATTCTCATTCTAGCCTAATTAGACATTGCATGAAAAGCCTTTTCACTTTGTTCAAAGGCTTTTCATACACTGTCTGTAGATTTCAAAACATTGAAATCTCTTCTATTTAGTCACATTTTTCCAAAATATAGCACTTCAGAAAGACCAGAAAAGTAGAAATCTCAAAAAATGCCTGAATAAATTAATTTTTCATAAAAAAGATACACCTCACCTGTACTGGTCTTCAAAAAAACAAAAAAGACTGCTAAGCTGAAACTGATAGGTTTCTACTATCAATCACGACCATTGCCAGTTAGTGGCAAATGCCCTCTGAAAATGGCAGAAGATTTTCTTAAAGGTAATCTGGATCGTATAGGTTTCTCTACATCAAAGTCAACGGTTCACAGAATACTTCTATCATTTTATTTATACATGGACGCCATTTAGATACTTAGCTAAACACCTAACTAATCTTATGAATTTGGAAATTATTATTTTTATGAGAAAATGATTTGTAATTCATGGATTCCTTTTGTATTTTAATTAAGTTTTTTTTTCTATAATTATTAACTAAATTTTAGTCTGTAAAAATAAGTAAATAGACATCGCACGAAAAGTCTTTTTCACTTAGCTCAAAGATTTTTCATAGACTGTTTGTTTTTGTTTGCAGTTGTTTTTTGAGCGAATAACACTTAAAATTATTATTAACGAGTCAGTATTCCTTTCAAATAAAGTTCAAAATCTCTGATTTTGAACGTAGGAAGCCTGTATAAAAGGATTTTTGCTTTTAAAAACCTTTTCGTGCAGGGGTTAAATATAAAAATCTCAAGGAGAATCTCAGATGTTAAAAAAGATCATGTTACTTTCAATACTTCTTTTTATTGTCGGCTGTACCTCTACAACAAGAATTCCTGAAACACATATTATTAACAAGAATCTCGAAACAGAAAAAGTTACAGGAGATTCAAAAATTTCTATGACATCCTACAAGGGATGGGCAAATTGTATTGAAATAAAAAATTCAAAGGTCAAGGTAATTTTAGTTCCGGCAGTAGCTAGAGTCATGTATTTCGGAGCATCCGACGGCACCAATCTTCTATGGGAAAACAAAAGAGTGGAAGGAGAGACTAATACTGAAGAAGAGGCTCAGAAAATCTGGTCTAACTATGGTGGAGAAAAACTCTGGATTTCACCGCAAGCCTTAATGTTGGAAGCAACAGGTCGTTATTGGCCTCCAGAGTATTATACAGACTCCTGTCCATGGGAAACAGTAGAAATTGCTGGGAATACAGTTACAATTTCTTCTAGATACTCTCCCAACTATCGTCTGCAACTAACAAGAACTTTTTGTTTAAAAGACAACACTCTCGAAATAACCAATACAATTCAAGCATCTGAGAACCCTTTTGATTTCTCTCTGGCACCATGGAGTGTATTACAGATAATTCCTCCTAAAACAGTCGTTATTGCAAGATCTTCTGCTAAGAAAGGACAACCGGGGGGATTTGTTACTCTTGATGGAAATCCATCATCTCCCGATGGTGTTGACGAACTCTCTTTTCCTATATTAGAACAACTGAAATCATGGAAAATAGGTGCACATTCACATTATATTCGTGCAGAATATCCTAAATATACACTTATAGTAAGCGCTGAAGTGGCAAAGGGACGTCTCTATCACGATCATGACTCTGCTATCGAACTTTATGTAAAAGGAAAACCTATGGACTATATAGAACTTGAGACTCTTGGAATTCCTACGCATCTCTCTCCATATCAACGAGTTAGTTCAAAGGTAAAATGGACGCTGGAATAATTGTAAAATTGCAGAATTGGGAAATTTAGTAATTTGAAAACCAATTCCCCAATTAACCAATTCCCCAATTAATCAATTCCCCAATTAATCAATTCCCCAATTAATCAATTTCCCAATTAATCAATTCCGCAATTAACCAATATGAATGATTCCATTGTTGCCATTTCTACAGCTCCCGGCGGTGCAATAGGCATTGTCCGCATATCTGGAGATGATGCTCTAAATTCTGCTTTGACAATTTGGGAAAATCCATCTCTATCAGGAAAAACTCCAGCTCCGCGAAAAATGTATCTTGGAAGTATCTTTTCTGAAAAACACAAAATCGAAGATCGTGCTTTATTAGTTTACATGCCAGGTCCAAATAGCTATACCGGCGAAGATATTGTAGAATTACATTGTCACGGTGGGATCCTTTCTCTAAAAAATATTCTTGAACTACTGATAAAAAATGGGTTGCGCCATGCCGAGCCTGGAGAATTTACAAAAAGAGCCTTTATTAACGGGAAAATGGATCTTACACAATCTGAAGCCGTTCTTGACATAATCAATGCCCATAGCTCCATGGCTCTACATACAGCTAATAAACAATTGCGCGGACATTTTGGTGAACAGGTAAATGAAATATATGAAAAAATGCAAGAAATTCTAGCTGAAATAGAGGTAGGCATGGACTTTGCAGAAGAAGAATTAATGTATGATGATAATGCTATTATTGTATCCAATATTTCATCTATAATAAAGCAGGTTAAAAAGTGGAGGCAGACCAAAGATGAGGGAGAAATTCTCCGTAATGGGATAAAAATTGTAATAGTCGGACCTCCAAATGCTGGAAAATCCAGTTTAATGAATCGGTTCCTTGGTAGGGAACGTTCTATTGTTACAGACATTCCGGGGACGACACGAGATATTCTCGAAGAATTTGCACATATCAGAGGTATTCCCCTTAGAATCTTTGATACGGCTGGTATAAGAAAATCAGACGAAAAGATAGAAAAAGCAGGAATAGGATTGAGTTTGGACTCAATAAAAACAGCAAATATAATTCTCTGGGTCATTGATTCGCACCAGAATTACAAACAACAAGCACTTGACGAAAATTCTATCACATCTTTTAGTAAAACAATAATAATCTGCAATAAAACGGATTTGACAAACGGAATTATTCCAAAAGATCTTCCAGAAAAGATAAAACATGTATCTACAAGTGCAAAAACTGGAGAAAATTTTGAAAAACTCCTTGACGCAATTGAGCAAATGGTTTGGGATCATCCGCACACCGAAGAACCAGATATTGCAATTAATTCCCGCCACGCAGCATTGTTGGAAAAATCAAGAAAAGAATTGGAAGCCTCCATTGAACAAATAAATCTCTCTCTAATGGAAACCGCAGCCATACATCTACATGCAGCTTTGGATTATATAGGAAACATTATAGGCAAAACAAAGGATCCAGACATACTGGACAATATTTTCTCTAAATTCTGTATCGGAAAATAACTTATTAATGATTAATGATTAATGATTAATGATTAATGATTAATGATTAATGATTAATGATTAATGATTAATGA
>JAYEIY010000067.1:0-3085 GCA_034660375.1 Verrucomicrobiota bacterium | reverse complement strand
CCGGGAAATGGCTATATGGAAGAAGATGAAGTCATAATTCCCTGTTCTGAAGACCTTAACTTTATATTATTTACCGATGGAATAACAGAAGCCATTCACAAAAAAACAGAAGAACTTCTCGGTCGTGAAAATCTTAAAAAGTATACTTCAGATTTTTTTATTACGAAAAAAAAAGAAAATTTTCTGGAAGGTCTCTTGCAAAAGATAGAAGAGGAAAACTTTGATACACATCAGGATGACTGTTCAATCTTGCTTGTGCATTCCATAAATAGCAAAAATCTCATATTATCCGATAAAATAGAACTTTCTTTTGATTTAATACAAGATATGGGAAATAGAATTCTTAAAAGCTTACAGAAAGAAGGATGGGAAGATAAGACTACTTTTATGATTGAGTTACTTTCTATAGAATATTTAAATAATATTATTCAGCACAATGAGAAAAAAGAGATAAAAGTACATGTTTCTCTGCAAAATTATAATGATTTTTGTTTGTTGATTTTTGTTGACAATGCACCCTCATGGAATTTTAATGCTTTTTATAGTAAATCAGACGATGACGATGATTCTTTGAGATCGAGAGGAAGAGGACTATCAATTATAAAAAGAATTCTTTCAAATGTAGAATTTTCCCGCAATGCAGGAGAAAATAATTGTATTTTTAAAATAGCAAGAAATGCAGCAGAAAAATTAAGAGAAGAGGGATAATATGCCAAGAGCAAGTATAATTGTAAGGTCAATGAATGATATTGATTATATTGAGCGGACTCTTCAGGCAATTACAGAACAGAAATTTACAGATTTTGAATTGGTCAATATTGATTGTGGTTCAACAGATGGGACTTATGAAATAATAAAGAAATTCAATTCAAAAAAAGTTTTTCAGATGAATCCCACAGATTATGTTCCCGGAAAAGTTTTAAATGATATGATTAAGGAATGTGATGGAAAATATATTGTTTTTAATAACTCTGATTGCATTCCACAAAATAAAATATGGCTTGAAAACCTGCTTCATCCACTCCAGAAACATGAAAATACAGTTGCTGTATATGGACGCCAGATTACACGTCCAAATGCCAGACCGCTTGTAGTCAAAGATGGAGAGCGTGCTTTCGGAACAGACGGGATTGCAAGAACATGGAAACACTTTTTCTCTCTCGCAACAAGTGCTGCAAAACATAAAATTCTGGAAAAACATCCATTTAATCCCGATATCCAGTATTCTGAAGATGTTGAATGGTCTTATAGAATGAAAAAGAAAGGCTTTGAAATTGAATATGCGCCGGACGCTATAGTGGAACACTCACATAATTATTCTCTTTCAGAGGTTCGTAAAAGATTCTATAATGAAGGTTACGCAGAGGGTGAAATCTACGGAGAAAATGTATCTTTTTTCAGGGGGGTTCTTTTATCTACCGGAGCAGAGGTTTTAAGGGATTTGATATATCTCGGCAAAAATTTAGATTTTGTTAGTATTCCGCATGGCATTATTTATAGAATTTTACAGAAGTATTCTATTTATTGCGGACGAGCAGATTATTTTAATGGAAAAAAGAAGAGATAACGATGATGAGATTTCATTATGCTTAAAATCAAACAAATAATAAGAAGATTTGCCTTTGAAGAATGGGGTGGAACAGAGACGGTAGTCTGGAATACATCTCGTAAACTAATACAAAAAGGACATAAAACCGAGATTCTTGCTACAAAGGCTCTTTCTGGTGTAAGTAATGAGGATAACGAAGATATTCCCATAAAAAGATTTAATTATTTTTACCCTTATTTAAATTTAAAAAAAGAAAACATCAGAGTTTTGGATAAAAAAGGAGGCAACCCCTACTCGTATCCTCTTTATAATTATATGATGAAAGACAATGATATTGATATTTTGCATTCTCATACCATGCAGAGAATTGCTAATACTGTTCGCCTTGTTGCTTTGAAAAAAAAGATTCCATACGTTGTTTCTTTTCATGGAGGATTCTTTGAAGTTCCTCAATCAGAGATTGATGAAATGATGAAACCCTTGAAGAAAACGTTCAACTATGGAAAGATATTTGATATAATTTTGAAAAAAGATCGTTATCTGGAAGATGTCGACGGTATAATCTGTGTCGGATATAATGAATATTTGAGCACAAAAGAAAAATATCCCAAAAAAATTGTAGAATATCTTCCAAATGGAGTAAATATTAATAAATTTAAAACAAATGCAAAAAATGATTTTAGAGAAAAATACGGAATTCCCCAAAATACCGAAATACTTATTTGTATAAGCAGAATTGACTACCAGAAAAATCAGGTAAAAATAATAGAATTACATAATGAGCTTAAAAAGAAAGGCGAAAAGATGCATACTGTTATTATTGGCCCGGTTACTTCACAAAAATATTTTGACAAAATCAAGAGCAAAATAGAGGAATATTCACTGCAAAATGAAGTTACTTTGATCAAAGGATTGCAAAACGATGATCCGGATTTAATAAATGCGTTTAATACCGCAAACTTTTTTATTCTTCCATCTATCCACGAACCGTTTGGTATTGTTGCTTTGGAAGCATGGGCATCTAGACTTCCTATAATAGCCCACCATGTAGGTGGTTTGCAAAAACTAATAACAGAAAATAAAACTGGCATGTTTTTTCGAGATAACTCACTGGAGGATCTTGTGGAAACATTCTATAATTTAAGAGAAAACAAAGATTCCATTATTAAAAATGCTTATGAAGAAGTGTGTGCTAAATACTCCTGGGATATAATTACAGATAAACTTATTGCTTTTTATGAAAAAGTTATAGTAAAAAATAAAGAAATATGGCAAATCAAAAAATAAAATTAATTTCTTTTTTATGTATTATATTGATTCTTGGATTTTTAACGATAAATATAGTTAATTATCTTATTTCTGTATCCCTAGTACGAAAACAAATAGTAACACAATCATTGCCATTAACCCCTGATAATATTTATTTTAAAATACAAAAAGAACTCCAAAAACCCATTGGTATTGCCTCTTCCATGGCTAAAAATTCTTTTTTAATAGAATGGATCCTAAAAGGTGAAAAAGAAAAAACAGAAATAT
>JAYEIY010000066.1:0-14974 GCA_034660375.1 Verrucomicrobiota bacterium | reverse complement strand
TTGGAACCGGCATTCAGTCTATTGGAGACGAAGCTTTTTACGCTTGTGAAAGCTTAACATCAGTGACAATCCCAAGTAACGTAATATCTTTAGGGAATTTGGCGTTTGCAAATTGCACTAGCTTGAACTCTCTTTCTCTTGGAACCGGCATTCAGTCTATTGGAGACGAAGCTTTTTACGCTTGTGAAAGCTTAACATCAGTGACAATCCCAAGTAACGTAATATCTTTAGGGAATTTGGCGTTTGCAAATTGCACTAGCTTGAATTCTCTTTCTCTTGGAACCGGCATTCAGTCTATTGGAGACGGAGCTTTTTACTCTTGTGAAAGCTTAACTTCAGTTACACTTCCAAATTCTCTAATATCTTTGGGTTTTGGAGTGTTCGCACAATGCATCAATTTGACTTCTCTCTTCGTAGATTCGAATAACCAATCATATTCTAGTAGTGATGGAATTCTTTTTAATAAAGAAAAAACGGAATTAATTCAATATCCTGCCGGCAATACTGCAACATCCTATTCTTTGCCTAATAATGTGACATCAATAATAGATGGTGCATTTTACGGATGCAACCACTTACTTGCAGTGATTATCCCTAATACTGTTACATCGATTGGGAATTGGGCATTTGAAAATTGTATTAATTTAATTTCTGCTGAGTTCAAAGGTGATGTTCCATCCTTTTTTGGAAAAGAAGTTTTTTTTAATTGTTCTTCTAATTTTACAATATATTATTACGGTGGGACAAATGGATTTTCTACTCCAACTTGGAATGGGTATCCAACTGAAAAAATAGATTATGAATACATAATTAGTGAAAACACTACCCTTACACTTACAAAATATATAGGTGTTGACTCAAATATTATTATCCCGTCACAAATTATGGGAAAAACAGTCGCTTCTATTGGGAATCTTACATTTTCGAATAACACCACTATTTGTTCAGTAACTATTCCTGACTCCATTTTGCATATAGGAAATTGGGCATTTCAGAATTGTACAAGTTTAACATCTGTAGCAATGTCAGAGGATCTTTCTTCCATTGGAAAATCTGTATTTATTAATTGTACTAATTTAGATTCAATAATACTTCCTGAGAATCTTTCTTTCATTGAGATTCTGCTTTTATGAATTGTGCGAGTTTATCTTCAATAATAATTCCTCAAAAGATTACATCTATTTCAAGTTCTCTTTTTTCTGGTTGTACATCCTTAATTACGGTAGATTTAGGAGATAATACTACTCAAATTGGAGAATATGCATTCAAAAATTGCATAAATTTAAGTGAAATAAACCTTCCTAACAAACTTACCAAGATAGAAAATAATGCTTTCTATAACTGTAACAGTTTGACATCAATAACCTTTCCTAGCAGTCTTACTACTCTTGAGAGTTTTGCTTTTTCTAATTGTGATAATTTAAGTAGTGCCATATTTTCGGGTCACTCTCCGAATTTTTTTGAGGAGAATGTGTTCTATGGCTTTATTCCTGAATTTACAATTTATTTTTATGAGACTGCAAATGGATTTACGATACCAACTTGGAATGGCTACCAGACAAAAATCAAAACGGACTGGTCTTCATCCATGATTGTCTCTGGAGCAAATCAGGAGTTTTTTGAGTTTGGAATGGATAGTGAAGCTTTAGATAGTTATGATGAATTGGATCTGATAACCGAAGATGAGAGCCTATATACTTTTCACAATAACTATTCTTATTCAAAAGATATTCGTTTCTTTGATGATGACGAAAAATGGTTTGTTGTGGTTCAGGCGGGGAGTGAGACTGATATAACTTTGCAGTGGAGTGGTGCGACAATCCCTGTGGAAAAAGTACTGCTAATTTGTGAGGTGGATATTGATGGAAAATTGATTGGAGATACAAAATCGTTATTAAGCAATGGTTCGATTACCGTAGTTGCAAATGATACGAAGTATTATTCTATTATTTATGGAAGTTCTACTATTGCAGAATATTCTTTACTTGCTGGCTGGAATCTTATTTCATTTCCGCTTTTGCCTATAGAAAATGCAATTGCATCAGTTTTTGATGATGGACTTGGACGGAATGGAAGAAATCTTCGTGATGGAATGCGTGGGACGGTCAATATTGGCTCTGCATGGAATTGGGAGAATGGTCAGTATGTCAATGCAACTAAAATTGTTCCATTGCGTGGATACTGGGTTTATCTTGATGAAAATTCTTCGTTAAATGTTTCAGGAATTTCAACAACTGAAACAAGTCTTACTTTAGATCGAGGATGGAATATGATAGGTCCTCCATTTGATGGATTACTTCCTTCAAACTCACATTTGCGTGGACGGTGTTGGTATTGGGTTCCTCCAAATTCAATGTACATGTCAACAGAAACCCTGGAAGATAAAAAGGGTTATTGGCTTAATTCTGATGCAGATGGGACAGTTCTGGATCTTACACCATTTCGATAGTTAAACGCCTAAGCGTCTGGGAACGCCAAGCCCTAGCTCGGCATAGAAGAACAATTTGACAGAATTATTGTGTGACAGAATCATTAACTACACTTATGAAATGCTCTTTCAGAGCATGACATTTTTAAATACATAATCCTAGGGTTGAAACCCTAGGCTAATATGAAATGTGCCGTTGGCACAAATAAATCAACTTAAAAATTTAGAATTGAACAGCCCTAATCCCAATCAAGTTAGAAAATATATTAGAAATAGAGAATTTTAATATGAATATCAGAGCTCCAAGTTATCGAGCAACTCAGGTTTCCTTTTTTTTATCCAGGATATTATTCCACCTCATCTAAGGTCAATTCTTAAACAAGAATATCCGTTTTATCCCCACCGGGGATATTCACCGTAGCCCACCGCATCGCGGTGGGATATGAATAAGAAAAGAATATTCCCTGGAGGGGAATTTCAATGTTTTTGTGCTTTTTTTGAGGTTCCCTTTCAGGGAACGATTTGTATGTGTGATTGACACATAGGGCGAATGCCCCATGCTACGGTGAAATATCCCTTTCAGGGATGAAGTAGGGTGTTATCTGATGTAACCTTTAAAAATTATTCCACCTCATCTAAGGTCAATTCTTAAACAAGAATCTCCGTTTTATCGACGATAGGGAAGTTAAGTTGCTAATATGTTTTCTTTTGAGCAAGAAATTTAAATTACCGAGCAACTACTTTCCCTTTCTTTAGTAAAAAAGGGAATCTGAGTTGCGTGTTCGTCAGCCTCAAACCGATGAGTTCTGTCGCAAATACCGTTCGGGGGCTCACTTTCCTGCCACTTAATTATTCTGTCACTTAATAATTCTGTCAATCTGCCCTTCGCCCTTAATCATTCCCGCTCTACGAGCTAAGAAATATTTGCATTCGCAAATACCGTTCGGGGGCTCACTTTCCCCGCCACTTAATTATTCTGTCACTTAATAATTCTGTCAATCTGCCCTTCGCCCTTAATTATTCTGTCAATTTATTGTTCTGGTTTATCCAGTTTGGGTGTTATTTGTTTAAGAAATAACTACAAACAGAAACAGACAGTGTATGAAAAACCTTTGAACGAAGCGAAAAAGACTTTTCGTGCGATGTCTATTTACAAAATATCTTACTTTATTCAAATCTTCTCTTTTATATTAACAGTTTTCAATTATATTCAATTTAATTCTTATGCATTTATTTAATTGGGAGGAAAAATGGGAAAACTTTTTGGTACAGATGGAATTCGGGGAAAAGTCAATGCTTATCCGATTACTCCGGAAGTGGCTCTAAAAACAGGAAAAGCGATTGCTCACGTATTCGGAGCAGCCGGACATGGGTCAAAAAAAACAATAATTGGGAAAGATACTCGTCTATCAGGATATATGCTTGAAACAGCCCTCACGAGTGGACTGGTAAGCATGGGAATGGATGTATTATTAGTTGGACCTATCCCTACACCTGCAATAGCCCACCTTACAAAATCAATGGGAGCGGCTGCAGGGATTATGATTACCGCCTCGCATAATCCTGCAGAAGATAATGGTATAAAGATATTTAATCATCAGGGATATAAGCTTGATGATGACATAGAGCATGCAATAGAAGAATCTATTTTGGGGGATGACATCTCAAGTTGCCATATTGAGAATGATAAGATAGGAAAAGCATACAGGATAGATGATGCAACTGGAAGATATATCGAATTTGCAAAAAATTCTATATCCAACCTAAGCCTTCAGGGCATGAAAATTGTACTTGACTGTGCAAATGGAGGTGCATATCATGTTGCCCCACAAATTTTTAAAGAACTTGGTGCTGAAACTGAAGCTGTAGGCATTAATCCTGATGGATACAACATAAATCTGAACTGTGGAGCTCTTTATCTGAATAATTTATGTAAAAGGGTCACTCAATCTGGTGCAGATTTAGGAATTGCTTTTGACGGGGATGCGGACAGGGTTATTTTCTCTGACAACGCAGGGAATATTATAGATGGAGACAGTATAATTGCAATCTGCGCACTTGCCTTGATGAAAAAAAACAAACTGAAAAAAAAGACTGTGGTTGTCACATCCATGACTAATCTTGGATTCCACAAGCTTATGCATCAAAATAAAATAAAAGTTGAAACAACTGCAATTGGAGATCGCTATATTATAGAAAAAATGCGAAAAAACAATTATTCTTTGGGGGGAGAACAGTCTGGTCATATTATTTTAAGCGAATACGGAACAACCGGCGATGGGATTATTACAGCCCTGCAAATCTTAAAGATAATGAAAGAAAGAAAAACAACTCTCAAAGAATTAGGGTCATCTCTGACTCTCTATCCCCAAAAACTGATTAACCTGACTGTTAAAGAAAAAAAACCAATAGAAAAGATTCCGGCAATAACAAATATTTTACAGGAATGTAAAAAAGATCTTGCGGATGAAGGAAGATATCTTATCCGTTATTCAGGAACGGAGAATAAAATACGTATTCTGCTAGAAGCAAAACAACAGCAAATGGTAGATTTATGGAGTAATAAAATAGCACAGATAATAAAGTCCGAACTGGAGTAAATAGTGACAAAAAAAGCAACATCAACTACATACCAGAAAATAAGGAAAAAAAGTCCAAATTCCGGAAGCGTAGCAGTAATGCGCACAATTTTCGTCTTATTTCTTTTATGCCTGACTGTATTCATCATTGCGGGAATATGCATCAGCTTGAAAAAGATATTTTTGACTGGCAATAAAGAATTAACCCTCTCTCATTTCTCCATCTCACTACAAGGAGCAAGAAGCAAAAACGGAATAGAAAGAAAATTAAATAAATTTATAGGAAAAAATACAAATCTCTTTGATCTTGATCTAGGATCAGTAAAAAAAGAACTTGAAAAAGATGTATTCATCGAAAGAGTTCGAGTAAGCCGAATTTTGCCAACAACTTTAAAAATAGAAGTCTTTGAACGATATCCAATCGCAAAATTCTATATGAAAGGCAGAAAACTTATTGATAGAGAAGGATATCTTCTTCCTGGGGATTTCACTAAAAATCAAAGAGAACTCCCTCTTTTTGCAGGGATTAGAAATAAAGAGGATATTACTATTGGGAAAAAAACAAAACATCCGAAAATTCTATCCTCCCTTTTATTCCTGGAATTTATAGCAACTCACCAATCTGGGAAATTTTTCGAACCTATTATTATCCAGCTAGCAAATAAAGATACCCTACGTGTTCGAATAAAAAAACAGGATAAATACTACATCCGCGATAATTGTCTCATTATCCTACCCATTGAAAATTTAAAAACAGCTATCCTAAGAGCCGCCTCAATAATTCGAGAAAGAGCTATGGCACAACAATATACCGGCTATATAGATGCAACGTATTATACGAATATTCCAGTTAAAACATCTTCTCAATAATAAAAAAGACAAAAATGACTAAAAGCAATAAAATGAAAAAACAAAATCATATTAACAAACTATATGGTCTCACTATATTTATGGAACTGGTACTTTTAGCTATTATTATCTCCGCTTCATGTTTCATGTACATAAAAACAAAAAACAACATCAATAAACTTTCAAGAAATATTGAAAAAAAGAAAATAGAAAGGCAAAGATTTAAAAATGAAGTTGAAAATCTTAATCTCAAACTTGAACAGAAAAAAAGTGGAAGCTATATCTATTCAGCAATAGAAAGATGGAAATTAGATCTACGTCAAGCACAACCAGGAGCGGTTAGAAGAATAACCCCACGCTCATTTGATAAATAAGATGTGGTAAAAATGATGCAAAATAACCAAAAAATCCCGTATCATTCTAATTTAAATAAGAAATCCTATGTCATACGCCTCCTACTTATTTTTATATTAGCATGCTTCTTTTTGGGACGATTATTAAACCAAATGTACTGGCTACAAATAACACGACATGAAGAACTCTTAAGAAAAGCAAGAAAAAGATATACTGCAAGCAAAATAGAAGAAGGAGAACGTGGCAAGATCTACGATGTGAATTCCAATCTTATGGCAGGAAATTATCAATGTTACAATGTTTACGCAACACCCAACTATTACAAAATACATAAAATTGATCTTAACAACGTAAAGAAACAACTCCAATTTTTTCTTCAAGTTCCCCGTCAAAAACTTGATTTTCGATTCAAATTTGCGCTAAAACACAAGTATGGAGAAGCAATTGTAAAACGTCACGTTGAGATATCTCAAATAAAAAAAATAAAAAGTCTAAAAGACTTAACGAGAGGTCTTAGGATAAAAAAAGTTTCTCGTCGGTTTTATCCGAAAGGTGAAATGCTCTCACATATAATAGGATACCTTTCCTATGACGAACATTCTGAAGGCTTGATAAGACCACAACTCGGAATAGAAAAAGCTTTTAATAAACTTTTAAGTCCTACAATAGGCACACGTTATTACGAAAAGACAGCAAGAGGAGAAATCATCTATTGCAATGACTTTTCAAGTCTAAAACCGCAAAATGGTTGTGACATCTACTTGACCATGGAAGAACCAATACAACATATTCTTGATGAAGAACTCCAAAAACTTGTACTTAAATTCAAACCTAAAGTAGCGTATGCGCTTATGGTAAATCCCAAAAACGGGCGAATAATGGGAATCTCACAACACCCCACTTTTAATTTAAACAAACTTACGGAAGCAACAGCTGACAAGCTAAGAAACAGAGTACTCGGAGATGGTTTTGAGCCTGGTTCAGTAATGAAAGCAATCAGCATTGCCGGAGCATTTGACTATAATATTGTATCTCTGGACTCCAAATTTGACTGTGAAAAAGGTAGTTGGTACCATGCATCAAAAATACTGCATGACAGTGGACATAGTTATAGTATTCTTTCTGTAAGAGAAATAATACAAAAATCCAGCAATATAGGAACAGCAAAAATAGCGTTAAAAATGGGGAAGAATAGATTATGGCAAACACTTAACCGGTTTGGTTTCGGCAGAAAAACTGGAATCTCTCTCCCGGGAGAAGCATCAGGAATTTTCAGAAAGTTAAAAAAATGGGATAGTCTCAGTATTACTCGTTTTTCTATTGGACAGGGGATTCTGGTTACTCCTCTTCAATTGGTTCAAGCGTATTCTGCCCTTGCAAATGAGGGAATAATGTGTCAACCACATATTATAGACAGAATCATAGCAGAAAATGGCATAACAAAAACAACCCCTACACTCAAAATGCAACGAGTTCTGCGAAAATCAAGTGCAAAAAAAATGACCGAGGCACTAAAACTGGTTACAAAAAAAGGTGGAACAGGTACAAAAGCAGCAGTGCCAGGATATGAAGTCGCAGGAAAAACCGGAACAGGACAAAAATTTGTTGACGGTGCATACTCGCACTCCAAATATGTCTCTTCCTTCATAGGCTATGTCCCCGCAGACAACCCTGCTTTTGTCCTACTAGTGGTAGCGGATGAACCCTCAAAAATAAGTTACTACGGAGGAACTGTTTCCGGACCAACTTTTAGAAGAATATCAGAACAAACCCTCAAATATCTTGAAGTCTCAAAAAAACAAAATTAATCTATGAAAAATATTATAATTTTAGGTGTTACAGGTTCCATAGGAAAAAGCGCAGTAGATGTTGTCGAAAAAAATAAAGATAAATTTAATGTTATCGCCGTTGCCGGAGGCTCAAACTACAAAAAAACGGCAGAAATAGCAGCAAAATTCAACTGCCGA
This sequence comes from Verrucomicrobiota bacterium, assembly GCA_034660375.1. Taxonomy (GTDB): domain Bacteria; phylum Verrucomicrobiota; class Lentisphaeria; order UBA2565; family JAYEIY01; genus JAYEIY01. The sequence goes on along the minus strand of JAYEIY010000066.1, from coordinate 6,797 downwards.
TATGCATCAGTTGCGGACTCCGCAAATTCAAAAAGTTTTGAGTATATGCTTCCATCCGCATGTATTGCGTTATACGGCAAAGAAGCTCTTTTGCAGATGACAAGCCTTCCGGAAGTTGATTTGATTCTTTGTGCAATCTCTGGGACAGCCGGTTTTTATCCCGTTCTTAATGCGATAAGATTAAAGAAAACCATTGCGCTTGCGAGCAAGGAAATAATGGTAATGGCGGGCAATATAATAATGGAAGAGTCAGAAAAGGCTCAAAATCCAATAATTCCTGTGGACAGTGAACACTCTGCAATCTTTCAATGCCTCAATTCTCAATCGAGAAAAGATGAGATAGACCGTCTTATTCTCACAGCAAGTGGAGGTCCTTTTTTGCGGACTCCGCAAAAACAACTTACAAAAATAACCAAGAAAGAAGCACTTGCACATCCGACATGGGATATGGGAGAGAAAATAACTGTAGATTCAGCAACACTTATGAACAAAGCACTTGAACTGATAGAAGCACACTGGCTTTTCAATGTGGATGGGAAAAAACTTGATGTTCTTATTCATCCTCAATCAATAATTCATTCCATGGTTGAATTTGTTGACGGCTCTACGCTTGCACAAATGGGACCTGCGGATATGCGTCTGCCTATTATATACGCCCTCTCCTATCCGGAAAGGATCAAAACCGATTTTCCCAGACTGAATTTATCTCAGATAGGACAACTTAATTTTGAAAAACCGGACACTATTAGATTTCCTGCTCTTAAGATTGCAGAACATGTAATAATTACTGGGGGGACATTGGGAGCTGTTTTTAATGCATCCAATGAAGTCGCTGTAGAATATTTTCTCAAGGACAAAATATATTTTCCAGAGATATGGGAAAGTGTCGGCAAGATTATAGAAATGCACAAGGTTATTCAAACAAAAGATATAGATGAAATACTTGATGCCGATTCATGGGCAAGAAGAAAGACGGCAGAATATATAAACCTGAAAGTCAGATAAAGCGAACTTTAATCTTCAGGATGCACTTCAAACCAATATCCAAATAAAAACACTGAAATTTAAGGACAGAAAGCTAAGTCAATCAAAAATTATTTTTTGAGTTAGCTTCTAATATCAAATGCATCTCTCAGGCCTTCTCCTACGAGATTAAAGATAGTTACGGTAAAAAAGATAATAAAACCTGGCCAGAGAGTTAAATGATAATATCCCAAGGGGTATACAAGAGCCTGATTTACAAGTTCTCCCCAGCTGGCAGTAGGGGGTTGGACTCCGAAGCCCAGAAAACTCAATCCTGTTTCAGCAAGGATTGCTCCTGCGATGCCAAAGGTAGCACTAACAAGAATTGGAGCAGAAACATTAGGCAGAATATGTCTGAACATTATGCGAAAATGACTAAAGCCCAAAACTTGTGCTGCAGTAACATAAGCAAGAGTTTTCTGTTTAAGCACTTCTCCCCGAACAAGCCTAGCAACACCTGTCCAGCCAGTAAGACCTATAACCAAAGCCACAAGCAAAATAGACTGCGACCCTCCCTTGTCAAGCATTAGAGTCATAAGAATCAAGAGTAAAAGAAAAGTTGGGAAACAAATTACAATTTCAACAATTCGCATCAAAATTAAGTCGTAAAGCCCACCTTTATAGCCCGCAGTCAATCCAATAAAAATCCCAATAGAAAGAGATAATCCGACTGCAAAAATCCCGACTGCAAGTGAGATTCTTGCACCATATATTATTCTTGAAAGGACATCTCTGCCTACTTTATCTGTTCCAAGAATATGTTTGGAGGAAGGATGTTGATATGGTGCACCAGTCTGCTCATTGGGACCATAAGGCACAGGTGAAGAGATAACAAAAGATGAATTTTCAGATTGTTTCTCATTTTTAATATTTCGATTAAGTATCGGTTTACATAGGAAAAAAGGCATAAGAATTAGTAAGAACAAAAGGATTCTTATTATTTTTCTAACTGTTTTATAGGGGATAAATGATGAAAGAAGCACGACAAGCAGATAAAAAGCAATAAAATTATAGATTCTATCCAGTATTGCTTCCGGGGTAAGCGGAGCAAAGTAAGCCTGCAAAAAAGGAAAGGAAATGCTTCCATCTAAAATTATCAAAAAAGCTTGATTATTTGCAATAAATGGAGCATATATGGCAATTAAAAAGATTATTCCGATGCAATAAAGCCCAAACATAGCAGTTTTTCTTCTGCGAAACCGTTTCCATGTCTGTGCTTTCAAAGAATGCGGGTCTTTTATCAAATTAATCATAATCTATACTTTTTAAGTTTTTCATTTCTTAGGTTTACATGGCCACAATGCATGAGCATTTTCACCTATTTTTATAGTATTTTTTAAAGACATTCTTACATATTGAACTGCTTTTTCGGCTGCTTCATAAGGGGACATTCCGTTTGCAAGGCATGCAGTCAAAGCAGCACTTACGCTACAACCGGTTCCATGTGTTGTTCTGCAGTTTTTGATCCGTGGATTTGATATAGAATAAAGAGAATCTTCAAAACAGAGAATATCTATCACTTTTTCTATTTGTTCTTTGGAATGTCCCCCTGTAAGCAAAACTGCTGTATCATACTTTTTAGTCAAGATTTCTGCAAGTTTTTCAGAAGAAATATCCTCTTCGGGATTTATTTCGGCAAGGATATGAGCTTCTGGCAGATTTGGCGTTATTATATCAGCCATGGGGATCAATAAATTTTTAAGTATTTGCACTGCATTTTTTTCAAGAAGTGGTCGACCAGAGGTTGAAATCATCAATGGATCGACAATCAACTTAACAGAATTACTATATTCAGAAAGTATTTCCGTGATTACTTCTATTATTTCTACAGAAAAAAGCATACCTATTTTTATATGAGAGACAGAAAATGCGGATAAAACACTAATCAGTTGACTTTTAAGGTTTTTTATAGGCACAGGGTGTATGTCCGCGACAATATTTGGATTTTGAGCAGTAACAGCAGTGATAACACTAGTTCCGAATACTTTGAAATAATAAAATGCCCGCAAATCCGCCTGAATCCCTGCCCCTCCCCCACTATCACTTCCACCAATAGTCAAAACAGTAGGATATAGATCATCTTTTTTATTATTTACTCTTCTCATATATTGTTTGCAAAATCTTTTTTTTCAGTATATTAATTATTGTTTTCATATTTTAATTGTACTTTCATTTTTATCACGCACAAAATGGGAATAATATGCATAAAAATCTAATAAAAGAATTAAAGAATAAAGAAGCTGTCATTGCTATTGTTGGTCTTGGCTATGTTGGATTACCGTTAATGATGCGCTATACAGAGACAGGCTATAAGGTTATAGGGATTGATATTGACTCTACAAAGACAAGCTCTCTAATGCAGGGAAAAAGTTACATAGGACATATTCCCGACAAGGAGTTAAAAAAGGCTATTGAGGCAGGGTTCGAGGCAACCACAGACTTCTCTCGCGCATCTGAAGCTGATGCAATAATTATATGTGTTCCCACTCCACTTGATAAATACAGGGCTCCGGATTTATCTTTTGTAACAGGAACCACAGACAGTCTTGTGCCTTATTTGAGAAAGGGACAGGTTTTCTCACTTGAAAGCACAACATACCCTGGCACAACAGAAGAGGAACTGAAACCCAGAATTGAATCTCGTGGTTTTAAAATAGGCAAAGATTATTTTCTTGTCTATTCTCCGGAACGTGAAGATCCTGCAAATCCTGATTTTTGCACAAAAACAATACCAAAAGTATGTGGTGGAGTAACGAAAGCATGTAGAGAAGCCGGTATCGCATTATACGAAGGAATTATAGATAAAGTAGTTCCTGTAAGCTCTACTCAAGCGGCAGAGATGACAAAACTTCTTGAAAATATCCATAGGGCAGTCAATATTGGTCTTGTCAATGAAATGAAGATGATTGCGGATAAAATGGGAATAGATATATACGAAGTTATTAGGGCTGCATCAACAAAACCCTTTGGTTTCGTGCCTTATTATCCCGGACCCGGACTAGGAGGACACTGTATTCCTATAGATCCTTTTTATCTAACATGGAAAGCACGCGGGGCAGGAATAAATACCCGCTTTATTGAACTTGCCGGCGAAGTAAACAGTTCCATGCCCCAATGGGTAATCGCCAAAGTAGTGGAAGCTCTTAATAATAATAAAAAATCTGTTGCCGGTAGCAAAATCCTTTTACTTGGTCTTTCCTACAAAAAAGATGTAGACGATATTCGGGAATCTCCAACCTTGGAATTAATGAAAATTCTCAAGTCAAAGGGAGCAGAAGTTGCATACTCTGACCCACATATTCCAGTTTTTCCACGTATTCGCAAACATAACTTTAATTTGTCAAGTATTAATTTGACTGCAGAAACAATAGCATGGTACGACTGCATAATTATAGCAACAAATCATTCTGCATTTGATTATGAATTGATTCAAAAAAATGCAAAAATTATTATTGACACTAGAGGTATTTACAATGCTTCTGTAGAAAATGTAGTAAATGCTTAAAAGCTGTTTTCGCTTCTATGAAAGGCTTTTCATACACTATCTTAAAAAGATACTAAATTACTAAATTACTAAATTTTTATGAGAATCTATGAACCAGAATTTTTTGAAGAATCAAATAATTTCTTCATTAATACGGGTAGAAAAAATCTTTTGATATTTAGAAATGCCGGCAGAGGGCTTCTTATCTCGCTGGAGTCTCTTCTTCTCTCATTTAGATTTTTGCATCGACGCAAAGAAATTGGCAAACAACTATACACTACAGGGATTAAGAGCTTTGCTGTAACTTCAGTTGTCGCGCTTTTTACCGGCATGATACTCTCTCTGCAGGCAGGTATAATTCTGCGTGATGTAGGTCAAGAAGTAAATGTAGGGACTCTTGTTGCTCAAACAATGTGCCGGGAAATGGGTCCATTCATGACAGCCCTTATTCTTGCGGCAAGCGTAGGAGCTGCCATAGCGGCAGAAATTGGGACAATGACAGTTGCCGAAGAGATAGATGCTCTTCATACAATGTCAATCAATCCGGCAGACTATTTAGTAATGCCTCGAATGATTGCGATGCTGATAATGGCTCCTGTCCTTACAATTTATACAAATGTAGTCGGGATTTTAGGGGGGATGCTTATAGCTAAGACTCAACTAGGTGTCGCTCCGATTGCATACTACAACAATGCAATGATGACGCTTGCTAATAAAGAAATTTATGTAGGTCTTTTAAAGTCAATAGTTTTCGGATTTATTATTGTTACGGTCTGTTGTTATCGAGGTTTTGCCACAACAAATGGAGCCGTCGGCGTCGGCAAAGCCACACGTACATCCGTGGTACACAACTTTCTTCTCATACTTATAATCGGCTATTTTATTACCAGAATTTTCTACTAATGATACAACTAAAAAACATATATAAGAGTCTTGGAGGGCATGAGATACTCAAAGGTGTCTCAATGCAGATTAATACTGGGGAAAACTTTGTTATTGTCGGAAGCAGTGGGACTGGCAAAAGTGTTACCTTGAAGCATATTATGGGGCTTTTTACTCCTGATAGGGGAGATGTAATAATAAAAGGTAAGAATATTGCTCACCTCTCCAGAAAAGAACTGGAGGAAATTCGTACCAGTACGGGCGTTCTTTTTCAAAATGGAGCATTAATCAGCTGGCTCAATATTGAAGAAAACCTAGCCCTTCCCTTGTATGAAAAAACAAAATTGGGTGATGCTGAGATAAAAAGTATGGTCAAAGATGCTCTTGCAATGGTTGAACTATCCGGGATTGAGAAAAAAATGCCTTCAAATATATCGGGAGGCATGAAAAAACGTGCCGGTCTGGCAAGGGGAATAATTAGGAATCCGGATATAATCCTCTACGATGAACCTACCTCTGGATTAGACCCTGTTCTTGCACGTAAAATCGACAACTTAATCTTGCATCTACAAGAAAAACTGAATGTAACTTCTGTTATTGTAACCCATGATCTCCATAGTGCTTTCACAATTGCAGATAAAATTCTTATGCTCCATGAAGGGAAAGTAGTTCAACAAGGAACCCCTGAAGAATTTATGAAAAGCTCTCACCCACATGTAAAAGCATTTATTGAAGCACAACCAATTCCTCTCAAATTCCTGAAGTCAACCGAAGAAAAAAGACGAAAACGTCAAAAAAACTATTGAAGGGAAAGAATGGTGGAGCATGTCGGAGTCGAACCGATGACCTTCTCGCTGCCAGCGAGACGCTCTAGCCAGCTGAGCTAATGCCCCGTAAAGGAAAGAAAAATAACGATTCCAAAAGATTTTTCAAACAAGATATTTATTTTTTTTGTTTATGTTATAACTTAATTATGTTGTTTGTGGTTATTTTCTAAAATATTGGAGTACATATTCAAGCTAACCGGGTTCGCCGGAACTGCGAACTTCTACTGGGAACTGGGGTTAGAATATTCAGCTCTAATTAGACATTGCACGAAAAGGCTTTTCATACACTGTCTGTTTCTGTTTTGAGTTGTTTTTTTTGAATAAATAAAACTTAAAATCATTATTAACGAGTCCGTATCCATTTCAAATAAAGTTCAAAATCTCTGATTTTAAACCTACAGAGCTTGTACGAAAAGGTTTTTGCTCTTTAAAAACCTTTTCGTGCAGGGTCTAAATAAAGATAACGCAAGAATACAATTTTCTGTTAGATAAAAAAATTATGGCATTATATATTCTAAAAAGATTTTCTGGGGTTCTTCTGACTCTGTTTGTTATATTACTGGTAAGCTATTCTCTTGTTC
>JAYEIY010000065.1:0-3119 GCA_034660375.1 Verrucomicrobiota bacterium | reverse complement strand
GGTGTCCGTAAAGTAAAGGTTCTTTCGATAAATTCAAATTAAATACAGGATAATGTAGCGTCTTTTGCTTGAAAAGACTCTCTGAGAATATATTAAAGACCTACTATATTTACCTTCAGAGCTTGAAAAACATAAATCACCGTGCAATCTTAATTCATTAAATATAAATTTTAATAAAAATAAATAAGGAAATAAAAAATGAAAAAACTGGGTATATCTCTGCTCATTACTGTATTATCTCTAAATATTTTAGTCGCTCAACAAAACAATGCAACGCCAAATCCTGAAATCCCTGAATTGAAAATATCTGATGCCGTAAGCAATCAACGACCCGAAAATTCTTTGCCAGGGAATGCCATTTTACATATCCAGCTTGCATCAATAAATGAAATCTTAAAAAAAGAAGAAGAATTGCTGCTTCCCTTTATCCCGGAAAAGATTCTTCCTCCCGAATTAAAAACAATTTTTGATTCTGAGAAACCTCTAAAAACTCTTCTTGGAACCAAAACACTCGGAGCTCCTTTAACATCAGAATTAATAAAAAAGACTCTTGGTATAAATCCTGATATGCCTCTGACAGTAACTTTCTATCCGGGACTTCCTAAACAAAGCTTTATCATCAGCATTCCCTTTGGAGCTATCCACCCGTTTACTGGACTTATTATTAATGCGTTTGGCGTAAAAACCTTTGAAGAAGTTTCTCTCTCTGAAAAAATTATAGCTCATATTATTAAACCAAAAAGACCTAAACTTTCAAAAAAAATCTTTTTAGTATGTTCAGAAACAAGGGCATATTTTTGTGGAAATAGAATGCTTGCAAACAGACTCTCCATAAAAACTCCATTTCCTAAGCTTGATTCATCAAAAACAATTAAAACTTCCCTAAAAAAATATAAAGGACACTTATTTACTGCAATAGCAGATCCTGCAGCTGTGAAACCCATTGTTATGATGATGGCTATGGCAGGGCCATTCTCAAAAATCCCTCCAGAAATGATTCAGGAAGTGAAAGAAACGATAAAAGGTGATATCCGCCTGCAACACCTAAGACTTATTAATATACACTTGAAAACCAAATTGGGGATAAATGATCTGGATGAACTCCTCTCTTATCTAGAATGCTTTGCAACTGCTTCATATGAGGTTTTTATGAAGGCATTTCTAGAAAAGTTTCAGGGATTTCAAGGAATTGCTCTTTCTGCAGATCTTCAGGGACAGGTAAAAGTCCTGCAATACTCTCTCTTTTCTGATGGCATTACTCCAGAAGAATCTACAAAAGAGATTCCCCTGAATACAATAAAAAGAGTTCTTAAACAAATTGGTTCTCCAAGTTCTTTTTACGCAACAGGCAAAACCTTGCCAGATAAACCATCTGAGCTTTTTAAAAACTGGAAAACAAATCTGCGACAGAAGTTTGATCTAAAATCACTCCAGACAGAAAAAATAATGAAATATTTTGAGTTACTGAGTAAGACAAAAGATAATGGTGCATTATCAGCAAAAACCGATTTTGTTTTAAAAACAAGCATGAAAAAAGAACAATTTGAGCCCGCTAGTAAATTTAATTCATTAAAAAAATACTTAGAATACCTTGGAAGAAATGCAAGGAATAGCAAAAAATCTCCTTTGACAATAATACCGGAGAACTCTGCTGATGTACTGATTGATCATATGAAAGGAGAAGGGGAAGAATTTGAATTTAACAAGGAATTATGCAGGAATTTCTGTACAAAGAATAAGATTAATAAGATGAATATAAAGACAGAGAGTCGTTTCTTTCAGAAAAAAGAAGGAGAGACAACAACATTGACGCTTGAAAATGCCTATATTATGCCTTTTGGCTTATTTGGCTACACACAGCACGAATTGATTAATAGAAAATCAGTTTCATGCCGGAATATTGGCAATTTGCTTTATTTTTACAATAAAGGAGCAGATTCCCTTTTCATGAAAACAATAAATCCACAGAAAAAACAATCGTCTTCTAGTGATAAGATAATAGATATGCTACCCGAAGATTCAGAAAAAATATATTCTTTGCGAATTCTTCAAAAAATAAAAAACATTTTACCTATACTAACAAAAATAGAAAACCTTATTCATAGAGAATTTGATAATTATCTGCAAAAAGCAAATGATACTATAATAAAAAATCCAGTCAATTATAGAGAAAAACTATTAAATTTAGAACAACCAATGTTGATGCAGTCTCTCAATAAAGATAAGAATACAGGAAAACTTTATTGTATAACATTCGGAAACCTCGCATATCCCAGACCTAAAATAATGCCACTAATCTCAGAATTATGTAGCTCTTATCTTGCTGAAGCATCAAAACTCGGCGGATCAGCCTTCTGCACAACAACAAAGAAAGGTATAAAAGAAGGAAGCCTCTACTCCAAAACCGATGCTATCGCATTTTTAGTAAAATCCTCTATAAATAATCTATATACAAAGTATCTGCAAAAACCTGATGGAAAATCGCAACTGAAAAAATTAATAATTATTCCCAAAGATAAAAATCGCCATAAAGAAGAAATTATAATAAAAAATTTATTTATGCAAAAAGGGACTGAAGATTAAAGATTTGTATGGGGGCAATAAACATAATTGAATTATTAATTTTGGCATATTTGATCCGCATGTCATGGAAAATATGCAACAATACGGTCATTAGGAATATGATAGGTCTGCTACATCTTGCCATTGCTGTTTTTGTCAGCAGTCTAGCTTATTATCTATTAACTGTAACTATGAATATTCTTTTTCCCGACAAGATTACATTAAAATTATTGCTACCATTATCTGTTTCCATGTTGGTGTATTTTATTTCTGCTTTTATGTTAAAATTATCTAGGGAGGTTTGGATGAAAAAACAAGAGTTAAAAAATAGAAAGAAAAAAAAACGTACTAACGAAAACAAGAAAAAAGCAAAAAAAACTTTTTCTACAAAAAGGGACAAAGCAATATCTGTTTTTCTCTGCGCACTTTTTCTGCTATTTTCTCTTTTCTTCATTGATTTTATGACAAATCTTGTAAATCTTTCTCCGGCAGCCCCGGATTTAAGCAAATCGTTCTTCCTTAAACATTTCTTGCCAACTGAAGAGAAAACAATAAAA
>JAYEIY010000064.1:0-3131 GCA_034660375.1 Verrucomicrobiota bacterium | reverse complement strand
CGGGAATTTTGTCTTGATCCCAATAGTTGTCGTTTCTGGATCTGTACCGTCATTTTCTTTTGCATTTAAAGCATTACTTACTTCCAGTGCAAAGATAACAGTAAAAATAATCTTAAATAAATCTTTCATCGTGTTGCTCCTTGTATTGCGATTTCAGTCTCGTGCAAAGTTCGCAAAATTGCGGTAAATTATCTTATTCTTTAAGCGGACAAGAATGTTCGCTTTACTTCGTATGATCCAGCCATGAGTTCCTGTAATCGTTTGTGCCATTCATACCGTCAAGCATACTTTTGATTGAACCTGTAGCACCACTTCTTCCACACATGTTAAAAGCTAGCCATTGTTCCGCTATCAATAAAGTAGAACTTGGTTTTGTAACATTAAAGATTTTAACGGAGCAGACATTTTCAGGATCTCCAATAAGTCCAGGATTTTTCTTAAAGCTGCTGAGCATATTTGAATTGTCATACTCATTGGCGACATAGCTTCTCCTGGAATAACTAGAATTATTTGGAGAGATATTGTCAGAAGGGCAAAGAAAAATATTTACACTGAGGGTCGGGTCATCAATACCATTTTGTGCCTGTTGAGCTTCCGACCAATTCAAACTCAGGGATTGAGATATAAGATCATCCCATCCGTAATTATTATGGGGAGTCGGGTAGCTTCCGTTAAAATTAGTGGAATATGTAAAGATACCCAAGCTTATCTGTTTTTCATTAGAAGCACAACTGATTCGTTTCGCCTGTTCTGTTGCTTGCTTGAGCGCTGGCAACAACATCGAGGCAAGAATTGCAATAATTGCAATTACAACCAGTAGTTCGATTAAAGTAAAGCGTCCATGGCAAGTATTGTACCCCGTCTGCTTTACCTCACCGATCAAACCATGCGCTAATTTTTCCCTAACCCCTGCCTGCGCAGAGGCTTCGGTAGGCAGGTGGGTTTCCTTCTGAATTTCTTTCTGCATCATTCGACTATCTAGACAATAAATTGGGTACATAATATAACCCCTTCCCATAAAAATATGAGTTTTTCCATTTTCTGTTTCCGTTTCTGACCATTATTTATCATAACTTTAATATTTTTCTTAATTCTTATTTTATCGGCTCAGAACTCTTTACAATTTCTCCTTAGATTCTCTCTGGGCTTTTCTCCGGGCTTTTCTTTCAAGATCAGTTAATTTTTTCTTATTCCTTTTTGCATTTCTTTTCTTCTTTTTATAATCGGGATCAGTCCATCTTGCTATATTAACTATTTTGGGATCCCTTCCTATTTGTCCAGATTCTTCAATTGTTTCAAGAAATTGTTTATGCATTTTATCAACTGAATGATTTTTTTGGTAGGCATCAAAAACCGCTAACATTGGATCATCAGTTTTTTCCATATTATCCTGCATCAATTTTCGAAATTCTTTTATTATTCCAACATACTCAATATTATTGATTAGATTCTTTTGGCAAGCTGGATCCTTTTCAATGTCATAGAATTCTTCTGGTACTCTTCTAAGGATAAATTCACAACGTTCTTTATACTTAGGGTCCTGCATCATTGCTTTAAAACAAGCACCACCTAAAGCTGAACTCTTATAGGTTCGTTTCCCTGTACAGAATGGATTAAAGATAAATGCAAAGTGTTTATCCTGAAATGTACGCATATTATATATTGCTTTGCCGATAGTTGCATAGAATTGTGTTCCCATTTTATCTCTATTTTTTAATTTTTTGCCTTCAAAAACAGGTATAAGACTCTCTCCATCAACATTTCCTGGAGATTTTATTCCAGCAATCTGTAAAATTGTGGGAAAAATATCCATCGTGGAAATAAAGTTATCAGAATGTACAGAGTGGGGCTTTATATGTCTTGGCCAACGCACAATAAAAGGTGTTTTTGTACTATTGATATAAGCATTTGCTTTGGCATGAGGCATTCCCACCCCGTGGTCAGAAAGAAAAAATACAACGGTGTTGTCGACAACTCCCTTTTCTTTGAGCAAATCCATTATGCGCCCTACCACATCGTCACATCTTACCACTGAAGAGTAATAACAAGCAAGTTCATGGCGGATTTCAGGCGTATCAGCCATAAAATCAGGTATTATAGTTTCTTCCAGTTTAATTACTCTTGAGGGATGCGAGTTTCTATTACCTTCCTTGCATTTTATCATCTCTTTTCCAGCATTTTTAATATTATAATATCTACGATGTGGATCATGTGAATTTATAATAAAATAGAATGGCTTTCCTGCTTTTTTTGCCGAATCAATAAACCCTGCAGTTTTAGTATAGAAAACTTCAGTATTTCTGGCGGTTTCCTCAGCAAAATCCCAAGGGGTATCTTTATAAGGTGTGCTATGACTCACTTTTCCCAAAACGCCAACCATGTATCCATTGCTAGTTAGAACATTTGGAATTGTAGGAATATCTGGAAAGCGAAAATATTGAAAGCCCTCTCCTCCGCTACGATGCGGTAGACGTCCAGAATTGATTGCATTCCTTGAAGGCATACAAACAGTACTTGCAACATGTGCATTGGTAAAACGAATTCCTTGAGATGCGAGTTTATCAATATTCGGGGTAAGATTTTTCATCTTTGCACCGAAACATCCGACACTATTGTAATTCATATCATCTGCAGTAATAACTACAAAATTAGTTTTATTTTCTGCTGATTGAAGTGCATTACATGCTAAAACAGGTGCACAACCTGCTATTAATAGAGGTGCTAATTTATTCATTATTTATCCTTTTTCGCTTATTAACAATATCGGTTATCTTTCTATTTTATATTTTTTACAAAACTTGGAAGAATCAATGTTTCCAGCAATTTTATGCCTGTCTGCTTTGCGTAATAGCTTGTAAAAACAACTACAAGGTCAAGCTCTGGTATCATAAAAATAAACTGTCCTCCTGCACCGCGAACCGAACTGACATGGTAAGTTTTATCTCCTATTTCCACATCTTGTCCCCACCAGAAATAACCATACTGGTGTGTCGGACTATTAATGTTACAATATGCCTGAGTGGCTCTGTCAATCCACTCTTTGCTAATATTTGTTTTCCATTCCACTTTCCGCCACTGTTCATCATTAAGCCAATTTTCAGCATATCTCTGGATCGCAGTTTCATTCCTGC
>JAYEIY010000063.1:0-15050 GCA_034660375.1 Verrucomicrobiota bacterium | reverse complement strand
CAAATTATAAAAGACTACACTCAGAAATATCAGCTTAATTATCTGCCTTATGTTTTCCAATCACCCAGATGGACAAGCTCCGCACCACCAAATCATAAAAATTTCAGAGGATTTCCTCCAGAAGATTATAAAGACTATGGAAAATGTATTTTTCAGATTGTTGCCAGATATGGTTCGAAAAAACATTCTGACGATAAATTATTGACTGATGATAAACTCAGTGGAATGAATATGATAAAGGTTATTGAACTGTGGAATGAGCCAAATCTTAATGCTGAATCCTGGGGCCCGTGGGTCGGATCCATTGAAAAGTTTTTCGATATATTCCGCATCGGTGCTGAAGCCGCAAAAAAAGCAGATCCGAACATTACCATTAGTAGCTGTGGATGGGCAGGAATCTCTCTGGATGTTGTAGGAAAAATGGCAACATACAAATATCCGGATGGCAAAACTCCTGCAGATTTCACAGATATTTTAAATGTACACTATTACAGTGGAAAAGCAGATCCTGAATGGGCGACTCTTGACAGAAATGTAGTTCGTGGAGCAAAACCAAAACCAGGCAATCGCACTTACGAAGTAGAACTACGTGACCTGGTTAGCTGGTGGCAGAAAGTAAAACCCGACAAACCTATATGGTTGACCGAAACAGGATATGATGTTGATGGTCCGATGGGACTAGATGAACGATATCAAGCAGCAAAATTACCTCGTTGCACAATGATGGCATTTGCCGCTGGAATTGAAAAAGTCTTCATATATAGGGAAAAGGGATCCACTCCAAGTCAACATGCTGGAGCAGGATTCCTGCGCAATGATAAATCAATCCGTCCATCATGGTTTGCTTTTGCAACTCTTATTCGCCAACTAAATGCAGTAAAAACCTCAAAAGTTCTTTCTCTGCATATTCCAGGAAATAAAAAAATATGGGGATATCTCTGGAACAAAAACGGCAAAAAAGTTTTCTCAGTCTGGACTCTTGATGATAAATCCACCCTCCCCCTTGATCTCGGAGAATGCACAGTTACATATTCATTCGGGAATAAAAAAAGAATGAATGTGAATGGTAACTTGCAGTTAAGTATTTTCCCTATATATATCACAGATATAGCCAACCCCGTGCCACTTGAAAAGTTGCTACAAAATGCCGAAAAGAAAGAGAAAATAAGAGTTGCCAGACAAAAAAAATTGGGGATGTTACGAAAATACCTTTTTGACTTCGGAAGTCTAGAATATATTGAAATACTAAAAGGATTTGGTCCTAATAAAAAATTTACCACAGTTATGTCTCATGAAGTTTATTCTCCTGAAAAAAAGTATGGATTTAAGCCCGAAGCACTTCGAAATGAAACTAAAAAGTGGATGAGAGATAAAAAAAATAAAGACAGCGTAAAAGTTCGTTATAACGAATTTATCTTTAGACCAACCCCTGGACATTATCAATTAAAAATCGGTGCAAAACCCTTCTCAAATAGTGAAAAGGTTATCATAAAAGGTATTATCAACAAAACAACAGATCTCAAGATTACTAAAGATAATCCTCAGGTCACTCTAGACTTACAGATAGGCGAGAAACCCCTTTCAATCTCTTTTGACAATTACACATCCCTAAGATGGATCTCTCTCATAGAAAAGGAATAGACCCTTAAGAGAAAGAGACAAACAACATGTTTAAAAAGGGGCTAAAACATAAAAAATGAATTTTAAATAGAAATTTGTAGAAAATAACTTGACTTAGTGCAATGTGGATACAATACAAAAATAAGGACTGACTTTGCTTGAGCTAGGCTGCCTTTACGCCAGCAATCAGCACAGCGAGTAACAAAAACCTCAATAAAAGTCCCAGCGGAACCACTTATTCTAATATTCCCCCCTTGATTATATTTTTTTGAAAAAACTATTTTTTTATTTGACACTTAGTTAATTAGCTATATAGTTAATTATGGAAATTGAAAAAGAGCAAATTTTATATCGTAAAAATCTTAAAGATCTTGAAGAGCAGACAGCTTTTTTTAAGGCACTTGCACATCCTTCTCGGCTTTTTATTGTTAAAAGTTTATTAAAACATGAGATGTGTGTACATGATATTGCGGAGATTATAGGAGTTGAAATGCCGACTATTTCCAATCATCTTAAAACCTTGAAAAATGCGGGTATTATTGTTCGTGAAAAAAGAGGTTCGCAGGCATTTTACAAAATAAAATATACTTGCATTGTGAATCTTTTTGAATGTAGCCGTCAATCTATGGGAGAGAAAAGACCGTAGTTTTTTTTATATAGCAATTTAGCTAAAATGAAAAGTTCTTTTATTAAAAGGAGCTAATAATATGTTGAACACTGGGTTGAAACATCTAAGAACTAAAAAAGAAGAAGATATAGATATTATGATAAAAAAATGCAAAAAATGTAATTGTGTCATAGAGAAAAATAGGTCTTGTGCTGGTTATGATAAAGAAATATGTGCAAATTGTTTTTATGAGGAGAATTTACCTTTTGAGATTTATCCCATAGGTTTTGTTGAAAACGATATGGAACGTGACAGTTCTGATTTTGGTAGAAAGGGTTCTTATGGTAATTCAAAAATAAATTTGTTATCTTCTCAAAAACCCTTTATGTATAAATTAGAGGACGAAGAATATTTAACTATTATATATTATCTTCATAAATCCCGTGTGGTGCGTCCTCGTTTTAAAAGAGGACTGGATGGAAAAGAGGTGGGTGTCTTTGCATCGCGAACACCGGATAGACTTTCACGGATTGCAATTCAGAAAGTAAATGTAATTAATATTAGTGATACGACCATAACAGTAGGAGGTCTCGACGCCATAGACGGATCACCTGTTCTGGATATAAAAATGAGTTGGAAAAAATAAAAATATATAAATTTAATAAATAAAAGGAGAATAGAAGAATGAATAATGTAATAAAATTAGGAAGAGAAGAAGATTTCGAGAAATTAATATCAAAGAAAGAGATAGCGGTGGTTGATTTCTATGCGGATTGGTGTGGTCCATGTAAAATGATGGCGCCTGCTTTAGAAGAGATAGCAAAGGAAGCAGGAGAAAATGTAATGGTTCTTTCAGTAGATGTAGATAAGGCTTCAAATTTATCAAATAAATTTTCTATTCGTTCTATTCCGACTATTCTTTTATTCAAAGATGGGGAAATGGTTCAACAATCTGTCGGGGTACAGAGTAAGTCTGCAATTTGGGACGCAATTGAGTCTATAAAATAAAGAAGATAAAAGAAAACAAAGACAAGTGAATTTTCCAATTAGGGAATTCATAGATAAGTTATATAAAAAAGGAGTGTAACATGTTTTTTAAGAAAGGATATTCGGGTAAAGTATTAAAATGGATATTGATCCCTTCATTTTTTGTTTTCACAATTTTTGCCTTTACTAGTTGTAAACCTAACAAGAAAGTCAAAAAAAAGAAGAAAATAAATAGTATTCAGGTTGTTTCTGCTAAGAAAATGCGTTTGGTTGAATTGCTTGAGACGACTGGAGATGTAGTGGCTATAAATGCTATTACATTACGAGCAACGGTTGAGGGACCAATAGGTTTTTGTCCTTGGCGTGAGGGTGACCGTATTGAGAAAACGGGTCAGAAACTCATTGAAATAGATAGACCTATTTATCGTCAGAATGTAAGAGTGGCAAAAGCGGAATTGAACGTAGCCAAGTCGATATTGGCAGACCTAGAGTTCGGACCACGACCTGAAGAAATTGCTGCTGCAAAGGAATTAGTTCTTCATTTTGAGAATTGTACTAAATTTGCAAAAATTGACTTCGATAGATTTAAATTATTGTCAACAAAAGATGTTGTTTCCAAACAAGATGAAGAAAGAGTTGAAGTAAACTATATTAAGTGTAAAACTCAACTTGCAGGAGCAAAAGACAAACTAACAATGCTTGAAGAAGGGACAAAAAAAACAGAAATAGCTGTTGCAAAGGCTTCTGTGGAAAAAGCAGATGCAAAATTGGGCGTTGTCCAAGCAGAACTTGATGAATGCCTAATTAAAGCTCCTTTCCCAGGAATCGTTACCGAGGTTTTTGTTCGTGTTGGAGATTTGACTTCTTTACGTTCCGGACCGCGACCACCATTGTTGAAAATGATGGATCCAAAATCACTTGTTGTTCGAGCAGGATTGCCTGAAAGTTGTGCTGCTCAAATTGTAAAGGGAGCCAAGGTTCTTATCCGTTTAGATGCGTATCCCAGGAAAGAATTTAATGGTGAAATTGAACGTATTCATCCGCGCATTGAATGGAATTCACGCACTAGAATTATAGAAGTGCGTATTCTTGATCCTGTAAAATTGATTCCGCGTATGTTTGCAAGAGTTTCTGTTCAGGGACGAGTTGTTGAGAATGCTATTGTTGTTCCTGATTCAGCAATAATTACAACACCTAGAGGAGATCATGTTGTTTTTGTTGTCATAAACGGAAAAGCGGAAAAACGTAAAGTAAAAATAGGTCTTGAGCAAGATACCAATATTGAAATTACTGATGGAGTGAATGCTGGAGATATTGTTGTAATTGCCGGAAATCTAAATCTTAAAAACGGTGCATCAGTAAAAATATTGGAAACAACAAATAACAGAAAGGAAAAATAAATGAAAATCACTACAACTTCACTTAAACGCCCTGTAGCCATAACGGTGCTGGTGGTTGCAACTTTTTTCACGGGTTTATTTAGTTTCACACAGCTTGATGTTAATTATCTACCAGACATTTCGTATCCCATGGTAAAAATTCATGTCTGGTGGCGTGGTGCAACCGCGGATGATATTGAAACAAATGTAGCAGATCCCTTAGAAGAAGTAATCGCAACTGTCGATGGACTTGATTATCTGGAATCATCCAGTATTGAAGGAATGTATACCCTCCTCGTCAATTTTTCTTATGATGTGAATGTGGAAGTAGCTTTCCAAGATGTAGTTGCTGCAATGGGACGTGTCACAAAAAAACTACCCCGTGATATGGATCCTCCGGTTATAATCAAGGCAGATCCGTCACAATTACCTGTAATAGAAATAATGTTTACTTCCGATGAACACGATCTGGTTTGGCTCCGTGAATGGGCAGATATCTGGCTTATTGACCGCTTAACTACAGTAAAGGGGACTGCAGGAGCAGAAATTGTAGGAGGTATGGAAAGAGAAATACGAATTCATCTCGACCCAGAACGACTTCAAGCCTATAAATTATCTCCGGCACGAGTAGCAAAAGCTCTCTACGAAGAAAATACAGAAACGTTTGCGGGACGAGTAACAATAGAACCGCGAGAAATAATAGCACGTACAATGGGAGAATTTGAAAATCTTAAGGAAATTGAAAATGTTGTTGTTGCCTTAGGTAGTAACGGAGAAGAAATTTATATAAAAGATCTTGCTAAGGTTGAAGATTCTCATGAAGAGATGCGCATACAAACATTTTTTGAAGGTAAACCATGTATAGAATTTAAGGTTCTTAAGCAATATGCTGCTAATGCGGTTTCTGTTGCACAGGGGGTAAAAGCGCGTCTTAAAGAACTGAAAAAAGGTGGAGGTATTCCTGAAGATATCAAGTTTGGTTATGTTGAAGATGAGAGTACCTATGTTATGGGAGCTATCCACAGTGTTCAGAATTCTGCGTTAATTGCTGCATTATTAGTGATTCTAGTGATTTATCTTTTTCTTGGCAGGTGGCGACAGGTTATTGTTATGATAGTAGCTCTTCCAGTGACTCTTCTTGCCAATTTTGCTTTAATGAAGGCCTTTGGCTTTTCTATAAATGTTTTTTCATTAGGTGGTTTAGTGGTTGCGTTGGGAGTAATTCTTGATAATTCAATTGTGGTGTTGGAGAATATAACTCGTTTAAAAGCAGATGGTGTTAAGGAATATGCTTCAAAAGGAACAGAAGAAGTAGGATCTGCAATTATCGCTTCCACATTAACTTTTTTAGCAATATTTATTCCTTTTGTCTTTGTTCCGGGAATGGCTGCAATACTTTTTAAAGAACTAGTTCTTGTAGTTGCAGGTGTTGTTGTTATATCTCTTCTTGTGGCAATTACTCTTACCCCAGTATTGACGGATCGTCTTCTACGCACCGAAAAGATTACTAATCTCTCCGGTTTGGCAAAAGTATTTGATCTTATCATAGCAAAATTTCTAGGTATTTACAAATATATTTTCGTAATCTGTCTAAAATTTAAGTATCTCGTTGCAATAATTGCAATCTCAATGCTAGGGATAGGAATTATCCTTGCTTCTATTGCCGGAACACAGTTTCTTCCTAAATTGGATGATGGCCGGGTTATGATTAAACTGAAGATGCCTAGCGGTACTTCAGTGGAAAAGGTCAATAGCATATTGGAAAAGATAGAAAATAAAATTAAGGACATGCCTGAAATTGAAAATATTTTCCGTCTTTCCGGAGGGAGGGTCTTTGGACTTTATACTCTTGAAGTAGGTAATGAAGGTAATTTGAATATTCAGTTGGTATCTAAAGGTAAGCGCAATATTTCTACGGGGGGATTTATTAAAAAGATCCGACCGATAGTAGCTAAAATTCAGGCAAGTGAACCGGGAGCAAAAATTCCTGTAAAAGCAAGAAAGATAAAAGGATTGCGGAAGGTAGGAGAACAGGATGTAGAAGTTAATATTAAGGGAAGTGATGCAGTATTACTTTATGGATTTGCAGAAAAACTTGCAGCAAAAATGAGTAAAATAAGAGGGCTGTCAGGAGTAAATATTTCAATGGATATGACAAAACCAGAATACCGTATCCATATTGACAGAGCACGGGCATCAGCTATGGGAATATCGGTAAATAAAATAGCCGATACCATGCGTACCCTTGTACAGGGAAAAGTTGGAACTCTATATCGTGAAGGTTCTGAGTATTATCCCATTAGAGTAATGGTTCCTGAAGTCAAAATTACAAACAAAACAGATCTTGAAAATATGATTATTGAGACCCGTAATGGAGAACCAATATATTTGAAGGATATAGCTGATATTCATCGTGGAGTAGGACCAGTAGAAATTTCAAGGGAAGATCAGGTTATGAGAGTTATTGTACGTTCAGATGCCGCTGGAATAAGTGTGGGAGAAGCTCTTGAACTTGCTAAAAAGGCTGCCTTTGATCTCAAACCACCTCCCGGAGTCGAAGTCTCAATGGGAAGTGAAGCTAGATTTATGGCTGAAAGTCGTCGTGTCATGGGGTTGATTATTGGATTTGCTTCACTTTTTGCCTATGTTATTTTAGCTATTCAATTTGAGTCATTTGTACTCCCTTTTTTAATTATGCTGAATGTACCTTTAACACTTACTGGCGTATTCTTTGCCCTTTTTATTACTGGGCATCCAGTAGGAGTTACTGTACAAATTGGAGTATTGGTAATGATGGGGGGTATTACTTCACAAGGAGTAATTTTATTGAGTGCGGCAGAGGAAAATAGACGTCAGGGATTGTCAGGTTTAGATGCAATTGCCAAAGCAGCGCCTTTACGTGTAAGACCAATATTAATGACACAATTAACAACAGTCCTAGGTCTCTTACCTTTGGCTTTGAATTTGGGAGAAGGCGGAGATATGCTTGTATCAATGGCAACCGCAGTAATAGGTGGGCTTCTTTACTCCCTATTTTTAACCTTACTTTTCTTACCGGCATCGTATGCTATCGTTTATGGTAAATTAAAAAACAAAAAGGAAATACAATGAAAAGAATTAATTACAAAGATATCTATCCTGTACATGTAAAAGAAATCCAAAAAGACCAAATAAAAATTAAGGAAATAGATGAAATTTGCCAGTTTTTTGTCGATAGGATTAATAAACATCCTTTTGCAAAAAATATAGGGATTTTTGATCATTGTACTCATACCAAAGAGATTGAGGGAGGAGAAATAGCCAGCAATATTAAAGAAGCAAAAAATATTCTTTTTGGCTTTGGAAAAAAAATTGCCTGATCCCAAAATACTTTCTGTGAGACCACGGTCAATAGGAGTATGTGAAACAGATTCGTCTTATGTTTTTTCTTTTCTCGAAGCTCCTAATTCAGTTTTAACCAAAATAATGGTTGGATGGGTTAATGAATTTGTGGATCAATAAAATATTAACAAAAAATAATACATATAAAAAGGAACTAAAATGAATTTACTCAGTACAATAAAAAAACACTTGATTATTGTTATTCCCATTACCATGATTTTGGGTTTTGTCTTTGGAATAAATGTAGATGCAAAATTTTTGAAAATTACAATTTTACCATTAACTTTTCTAATGGTTTACCCCATGATGGTAAATCTGCAACTGAAAAAAATATTTGAAGGAGGAGATACAAAGGTTCAACTCGTAACTCAATTCATAAATTTTGCTATTGTTCCCTTTATTGCTTATGGATTTGGACGTTTCTTTTTTCCTGATAATCATTATCTGGCTTTAGGACTGCTCCTTGCCGGTCTTTTGCCAACATCGGGAATGACTATTTCCTGGACAGGAATGGCAAAAGGAAATATGCCAGCTGCAGTAAAAATGACCGTTTTGGGCTTAATTCTGGGTTCGATTTTGACACCTTTTTATGTTAAAATATTGATGGGAACAACTGTCAGTATTAATATGGCAAAGGTTTTTATGCAAATTGGAACCATTGTTGTTATTCCATTAATTCTTGGAAATATCACACAGAGGATATTAATAAGTAAATATGGTTTAGCACACTACAATGAAAAACTAAAGAAGATTTTTCCGTCTTTTTCTACCTTAGGGGTTGTTGGGATAGTCTTTGTTGCAATGGCTCTTAAAGCAAAGGGAATTATGGCAAATCCATCTATTCTTCTGACTATTTTATTGCCCTTGACATTGTTTTATGTAGTTAACATAATTATAAGCATTGTTGTTGGTAGAATCCTGTTTAAACGTGGTAATGCAATAGCACTTTTATATGGGACAGTAATGCGTAATCTTTCCATTGCCTTGGCGATTGCAATGACAGCTTTTGGCAAAGAAGGCTCAGATATAGCTCTTGTTATTGCTCTTGGATATATTATCCAGGTTCAGCTTGCTGCATGGGTGGTAAAACTAACAACCCAAATTTATGGTTCTGCCCCAGAAGACGATGCCTCACAAATAATGCATTATGGACTTTTCTCATTGCATGAAATAGATACTCTAAAACAGGCTGTAATGCTTTTGGCAGAAGAGGATATCCACTCACTTGTAATACTAAATAAAGATGAAATGCCAGTAGGAATGTTGACACTGGAAAAAACAATCAATTTTATTGCAGATAATTATTCAATGAATACCCTTTTATCAGAACTAGAGTTAGAGGAAGTTCTCCTTGCAGGACTACATCAACCTGTTTCAGCAATTGCAAAAACGATGAACCAGAAACATGAATATAAAGTTCTCATTACAAACAAGAAAGGCGTTGTTGAAGGAGTTGTTACTGCTCAGGATATACTTAAAGATCTAGCTTAATAAATTAAAAGTAAAACCAAAAGGAATTAAAATGAGAATTATTTTATGTTTTTTATTTATGTTACTGCTTGTTTCATGTACTACTTACAAACCTGTAACGGAGTTTAAGGATGTTTCAAAATATTCGGAACGTCAAAAGACAAAAACAAATATTATGCCTGATACTTCTAAGATCTTTTCTACAGAACAGGCAATTGAAATTGCAATAAAGAATAATCCCGATTTTATAGCAACAAAATATGCTATGATCGCAGCATTACAAAGATATAAACAATCTACATCAACATATTATCCCAGTGTCTCTATATCTCACAATATCAGCCATACTCATTTTACACCACATTATACAAGGAATGCTATAACAAACAAATACGAAGAAAGAGCTAGAGTCTCCGCTATAAAAACAGAATGGCTTATCTATGACGGTCTGGTAAGAAAAATGAACGCTCTTTCTGCTAAACATGCAGCAAAAAATATGGAATATCTTAATAAAAATTCAAAAAGATTACTTATCCTTTTTGTTACAAATGCATATAATAGTATTATGCTCTCAAAAGAACAAATAAGAATAGCTCTAGGAGATTATGATTTTAATAATAAACTCCTGAAAGAAACAAACATTAAGTATAATGTAGGCTCGGTCTCCTTGACAGAAGTACTTAATTTTGAAACCAAGCTTAATAGTGCAAAAAATGCATTAATTGCAGCAGAACATAGCTTTTCTACATTCAAATTTATTTTAGCTGAATTATTGGGGTTAAAAGATGGAAAAATGCCAAAAGCAATCAAGTTTCCAGATTTGGAGATAAATGATTCTGTTGAATTGTTGGAAATAGAAGATTGTCTTGATACAGCTTTAATGCAACGGCCAGACCTTGAAGCAAATAGAGAATCATTTAAATCTGCAAAATATAGTCTAAAATCCGCATACGGTAGCTTTTATCCAAAAATATCATTTAACGGAACACTTGGTTACACTCATGATAAAGATGAATATTCAGATTATTCCAGTATACAGGACTCTGACGTAAATTCTTTTGGAATCAATATGTCATGGGATCTTTTTACTGGTTTCAGCAGACTTGCAGCAATGAAAGAAGCTAAAGCATTTGCAAACCAAAAAGAATATGAACTTATTGAAAAATGGCTCTCCGTTGTCTCTGAAGTAAGACAATCTTATGATAATTGTCAGAAAAATATTAAACAATTAGCTATATATCAAGCTAATTTAAAAGTGGTAAAAAAAACAAGAGACCTTGTAAGAGAAGAATACAAGTCGGGAAACACCTCTATTACAAGACTTAATGAAGTCCAACGCGACCTGATAACAGCTGAAGGTAACTCTTCCTCCGCTATTATTAACCTGAAAAATGCATATATTCAACTAAAAACAGCCACAGGTTCTATACAATAAATGAATAATAAAACTATAACAGTAGTTGTCCTTGGAGCATCCGCTAAGCATAATAGATATTCAAATATGGCAGTAAAAAGTCTTTTGGAGCATAACTATAATGTAATTCCAGTAAATCCGGCAGAAATAGAAATCCACGAAATAAAATCTGTCACGAGCTTAGACAAAATAACTGTTAATGTTGATTTGCTGACAATGTATGTTAATCCTAAACGATCTGAAGGATTAACTGAGGAAATTCTCTCCCTAAATCCAAAAAAAATAATATTTAACCCAGGGACAGAAAATCCTACTTTGGAAAAAAAATGCGCTACAAAGAAGATAGAAACAGAAAGAGCCTGTACACTGATACTCTTGAATACAGGAATTTTGTAAATTTACTTTTATTTGTCTCTTTTTTTAAAAAGTTTTTATTGGAAAATCAGAACTCATCGGTTTGAGGCTGACGAACGCGCAACTAAGATTCCCTATCGTGAATAAAAAAGGGAACATGAGTTGCTCGATAACTTGGAGTTCTGGAAAACACCTTGTTGGGGACAAAATCTCATATTTAAAACTTTACAGTTTACAAGTTGGTTGGGGTTTGAATTTGCCGGACTGTCCGAGAAAATAACATGGATTGTCGTAAAAAATAGTTTCCACATCTTCACTATGCCCTCTCATCTTCATTTTAAAAATCACATCATGAAGAGTCCCTGGATCTGATGGACCCCAATCTCCTGATGCATCTACAAGCATACGATCTAATCCATAGCATTCTATTGTATCAACAATTCTGTCAGGAGAATTTTTGGTAACGGGATAATTAGTCATCGCACTCCAAAAACCGGCATCCCTAACCATTTTTATAGTATGTTCTTCTGTGTGATCAAAAACAACCCTTTCCGGAAGAATCTCTCCGTGTCCTTTTAGATAATCAACCATCATTTTTGTCCCTTTCAGTTTATCTCCAAGATGCGGAGTATGTATCCATATCAACTGATTATATTCCAGTGCGATTTCTACTTGCTCCTCAAATATAGTCATCTCATTTGGAGTATTTTTGTTCAAACCTATTTCGCCAAGTCCCAGAACAGTTTCTTTTTCGAGAAACTCAGGGATAAAACTGAGAACTTCTCGTGAGAGGGTCAGATCATCAGCTTCTTTAGGATTCATACATACCCAACAGTAGTGATCAATATTATATTGTGCCGCACGTGTTGGTTCATATTCGCTGATATGGTAAAAATAATCATAAAAAGCTTCTGCAGAACGTCTATCATAACCAGCCCAGAATGCCGGTTCACAACATGCTACAGTATGCATCTTCGCCATCCGTTCATAATCCTGAGTAGTTCTTGCTATCATGTGTATGTGAGGTTCTATTATTTTCATATTCTGTTTGCTCCGTTTATTCTTCTGAAAAGAGTTTTAGAAACCGAACAGTTCTATTCTCCTGTTCATCAGCAATGAGATAGCAAGCTTCTTTTAGTCTTTTTATTTTTTCAGATTTCATAAAATCATCTCCCCCGAGTCTCTGCAAGCGATCAAATGTCGCAGCAGTCTCAAGCAAAGCAGATCTCGTATGAAGATAGGAGTCTTCAAGTAACTCTTCTACAGTACGCTGTGGCTTCAATATTGTTTTCATTTTAACTCCGATAAGTTGGTTATCTATACTTTATTGCATAGGACTTTGTAATACATATTCCAGAAAGTACGTAAAAGCTCCATTTTTACAAAAAAGAGTCGGAATTCACAGCTTTAACGTGACCAAAATGTCTTTTTCACACTAAAACCATAAACTCTAACGTGTGAAAAACTTGTTTTACTGAATATGTATCTGTTTTGCTATATACTCCACCAAAACTCTATTCGTTTCATCAAAATTCAGAAAAATTAATAAATAGACATTGCTCAAAAGCCTTTTTTACTTCGTTCGAAGACTTTTCATACCCTGTCTAAATATCATTTTTATAGTTTTCCAATCCAATAAAAGCTGCTTTCATTTCTGCTTCCTTTTTGGTTCCCGCAATTGCTTCTGCACACTCTTTGCCATCTACAAAAAGAGCCACTTTGTAAGACGGAGCATGTTCAGGACCTTGGACCGAAATAACTTTGTATTCTGGAAGTATCCCGTATTTACCCTGCAAGAGTTCCTGCAATGTACCTTTTGGGTTTTGACTTAATTGCAATTTTTCAATATTTTCAAAGAGAGATTTTCCTATATAAAGAAATACATTACCAGCAGTTTCAAAATCAGAATCAAGATATACGGCAGCAATTAAGGCTTCCAATGCATCGCCAAGAGAAGATGCCCTCCCCCTGCCCTGTTGATTATCTTCTCCTCTTCCAAGAAAAAGATAATCTCCAAGATCTATAGATTCAGCAATCTTTACAAGGGCGGAATTGGCAATCATAGACGAACGCATCTTTGTAAGCTCCCCTTCCCTTGCATCAGGATATTTTTTAAACAAAAATACGGATACAAGAAATTCCAATACCGCATCACCCAAAAATTCCAAACGCTGATTGTCTTTATCCAAATCATCTGACTCAAAAAGATATGATTTGTGAGTTAACGCACGAACGAGATAATCCTTCTTTTTAAAAGTATATTTTATCCTATCTTCAAGTTCAATAATTTTTTTCATATTGTCAAGTTTTTATTTTTTCCAATTTTTTTTTGATTGTAATAGATATTTTTGTCGCAATTCCGTAAAAATTCAATTTAGTCATCTTATGAATTCCTAAAAGAATTTTTAAACATATAGCTCCAAAAAATAGTTTTGCAAAAATACGACTTCTTATCCAATGCGAATTTAAACTTTTGCTGTTTTTAATAGCATTTGCCCAAATCTTCGTCATTTCTGCAATATATTTCAAACCTTCCCCATTCAATGCATAAACCATGCCCGCAGCATCTCCAAATAAGTATCTGTTCCCTAGAGAAACCCTTGTTTCTGGAAAAAGAGGTAAATGCCCTCCCCCTTTCTTAAGAATTTTCCCATCAATTCCGTTTTTTTTCTTAAATTTTTTAAAAAAAGCAGGGTCAAATCTTCTTTCATTCAGGAATCCCACTCCAATATTAATACGCTGATTGGGCATTGGGAAAACCCATGCATATCCCGGTCCGATTTCCCTATCAAGATATATATTAATCACATTATTTTCAACATTATTTTGTTCAATTATCTCATTATAAGAAATGCCCGAACTCTTTTTCGGGATTCTTTTGTTAAAATTCAAGACATTTTTACAAGGATTAATCCCATTGGAAAAGATTATTTTTTTATATGAAATAACTCGCTCTTTTCTATTATTATCAAAAAAAGCAATATTTTCATCAGAAGAATTTTGATAATTTCCCTGCAAAAACTTACACCCCCCCGCTAAAGCCTTTTTCAAAAGTTTTTTATCCAATTCAGCTCGATCAATAACAACATAATCACAGGAAAAAGATATTTCTTTCTCATCAAAATGAAAAATCATTTTATCAATTTTTACGGAAGGAATATTGATACTTAAATTTTGAAATACATCTCTAGGAAGCCCCCCACCACAATTCAATAAACTTCCAGGAATACAACGATCAACCAAAACAACCTTACCATATTGATTTAGTTCCGCAGCCAACAAACTCCCAGCAAAAGATCCCCCAATAATCAAATAATCCGTAGATATTTTTTTACTCCAAGATTCAAACAAAAAAACTCTCCATAACAATAAAAAAGTTAAATATAAAATATTCGCACCATATCCTTACAAATAAAAAGATACTCATTTTATCATTTTTTTCAATATACCTCTTCTAAATTCAAATAGAAAGATTAAAACTTTAAAAAAAAAAGGAAATCCATTTGACTCTTCAAAAAAAAGATATAAAATAATTTTTAACATTGTTCTTAATTCCGCACGTGTTTTCACATACACTTATTCTAATTATTTACTTGATTTTCGATTATCCAACGTAATTTCCCACTATTTTTTTGCAAAAAGAAAAAACACCCACGAAGTACACAGTCTTTGCAAAGTCAGCTCTGCTAATTAGACCCTCCACGAAAAGGTTTTTGGAATTCATACAGGAGATTAATCTAGCTTAAGTATACACATCCCAAGCAAAGCATGGGAGCGAGAAAAAAGACCTAATATTTCTTGCATAGTATCGCATGTCCCTCACTTTAGACGTTATAAT
>JAYEIY010000062.1:0-3146 GCA_034660375.1 Verrucomicrobiota bacterium | reverse complement strand
CAATAATCCAAACATGTTTTTTGGTTTAAAGGTAAAATACAGGATATTTGTAACAAGAAAATCTACACCTGTATTAAGCACTCCTACGAGTCCGAATTTGCTTAATTGTAAAAAGATTTTTTTAAGATTAGGAATCATTAAGAAAGCCTCCCTGTGAGCTTCTAATTCTGAATATGGCAATAAGCATTTTTATTGCATCTTTTATTGGGTTTATTTTTGAGCCTTCTACTTCGTGCCAATTGACTCCGACTTCATTTATTGGGTGTCCCATCAGTTGAGCAAGGTAGAGTAGTTCAACGTCAAATGCCCAACCGTTTTCAAGTGATCTTGGGAATATTTTATGGATAATATCTTTTCTATACATTTTAAATCCGCACTGTGTATCTTTTATTCCTGGGACGGCAAAAAAGTTGACCATTTTATAGAATACAATTCCCATGAGAGCACGAATTCCTTTTCTTTCTCGTTCTACTTCTTGCGAAGTCATTTTTCTTGATCCTATGATTATTTTTTCATTTTTTGCGATTAGGGGGAGAAAGTTTTCAAGTTCGGTAATTGGAGTTGCACCATCGGCATCGGCATATATTGCATATTTTCCTGTTGCTTCAAGCATTCCACGTCTTACTGCGGCTCCTTTTCCTTGATTGGGAATTTGTTTGAGTAATTTTATTCTTTTATCTTTTTTTATCATTTCTTCGACTAGCTCAACCGTATTATCAGTGGAGCCATCATCAACAACAAGTACTTCCATGTCAAAGTCCTTGGCTTTCTCATTCATATATTTTACTACATCTTTCATAAAGCCCGGGAGTCTTTCAGCTTCATTGTATGCGGGGATTACAATACTGATGAAAGGTCCTTTTTCCATGTCTATTTTTTTTTCTGGAGTATTAAGATCCGGATAGAGGTGAAGCACTTCAAGTATCTTTGGATTAAAGAAGTCGCTGAATTTGAATTTGTATCTTGGGATATATGCAAAGGACAGAACTGTTATGGGGATAATTTTTGAGACATGAAAAATAAGCAGTATCCATAATGCAATTGGGGATGAAAATAAAAGTACGGGCATTTCTGCTAGTCCAATGGCAAAAGGAATGGGTGAAAATTCAATAATTGCGGTGAATAGTAGATAAAGAACGCATGAGTCTGCAACTGGCAAGTAAATACTAAGTACTGTAACAAAAAAGTATCCTTCTATTCCCCATACAGCAATGCCAGAAAGAGTCATCATAATGTAATTTATCCCACCATGTCTTTTTCGCAAAAAAGCAAAAAGAATTACAAAGATGGCAAGTCCGAGAAAAATGTATGATAATAGTTTGTTTTTGTAAAGAAGGGCTACAAAAGAAGCTGAAAGGAGGGCAATTGTATATGTACTCATTATTCGTGCCTGAAGCCAAGCACCAACAGAATCTGTTTTTATTGTTGTTTCCCTTTCAATGAACTCTGCTTCAAAAGTTTTCTGTGGCAAAAGTGGGCTGAGAAATTGAAGGCATTCAATAATTATTTCAAATGACATTGATTGATGCAATGACAATTTTGATCGGAAAAATATTTTCCTCCGGAGGCTTCGCAGGAATAGTCCGAGACATGCTATGCCGAATAATTTTACATAGATTATTGGATTAACAGCAGATATTTGAATTGGCATTGAAACATATACAATCAATGTGGTGATTCCTATTCCCGTTAGGAAAAGGATTCTGTATATATGTCTTAAACTAAATGCATCACTTTTTTTTGTATCCATTATTTAATGTCCTTGTTAAAAATATAAATATCTATTTGAGTAAAGAAAAGGTATAAAGAATATATGGCAAGAATTGCAGTTATCAATGGAGTTATAGGAAACATTTCATTATATGTCCCAAAAGAATTAAGATATATTAATGAATTCTCACCTATTGCCGAGCCGATTATATTTGATATTTTAAAGAGAAGTGACTCAGGTATTAGAAAAAACAGGATAAATACAGATAGTATACCGGCGTGTTTCCATTTTTTTTCTTTCATATACAAATTTATGAGAAGCAATACAAGGGGGAGTACAAAGACCATGTCATAAACTCGATGATAAGAAATAATCATAGTTATTGTGGCAACAGTAAGCAAAAGATGCAAACCTATTTTTTTTGTTTTGTAATTTTTAATCATTACAAAGACAAATGCTCCTGCAAAAGACAGTTTTACAATTGAACAAATCCATCCAATTTTTATAAAATCAAATTGTAGCATATTGTATCCGCTAATTGCGAATGAGTTGAATCCGCCACCGACAAGTTGTTCATGGAGTGTAAAGAGATATTCAGTATATAAAACAATCAAATTATGTCCAAAAAAGATTGGAATAAGTGCCCATAGAATAAAAACAATAAAAGAGGCAATGCAAAGGAAAAATTTTCTTTTTACGAAGAGTAATACTGCGTAAAGAGGGAGCATAGAATATTTTAATGCCGCTGCAACAGAAAATAGAATTATTTTTTGCCATGATTTTTTTAGTGTAAACAAGATAATCAGGCAGGTAGATATAACAATAGAAATTTGTCCATGTTTTAAACACGCCAGATAAGGGACTGAATTCATAAATGCGAATAGAGAGATAAGAAATCCGGGGAAGCTAAGATTGTTTTTATCAAATGGTTTATTTATAAATCCTGCTTTTTTGAATAGGGAGTAAAAGATGATTGAGGAAAGAATTACATTTAGAAAGAGAAATGCGTATTTCGCAATATTTAAATTTATTAAAACAAATGGGAGTAAAAAGATAGTATATCCGGGGAAGACGATAGGAGGATCTACCCATTTCAGGTTTAGATTTGTTAAATCATAAGGATTCAATCCTCTTACTATAGCATCGACAACATCATAATATGCATTAAAATCGTTAAAAACATCTCTTCCGCAGATTTTTACAAGTCGGCCTATTGCTGCAATTCCAAAAACAAAAGCAATAGCAAAAAGAAATTTTCTTTTATGTTTTTTTATAGTATTTGTTAATTTTTCTGACATTTTTTTTTCTTTTTTTTATATTTTTCTTTTATATACAAGGAATTCATTATTTTCAAAGATAATGGTCATAGAGGAAAGTTGTTTATTAAATTTATTAATAAATTTAATAAACAACTTTCCTCTATGACCATTATCTT
>JAYEIY010000061.1:0-3153 GCA_034660375.1 Verrucomicrobiota bacterium | reverse complement strand
ATGCATAAGAATCTTTGTGCTCAGGTGCATATCCATGCATTGCAGGCAATGCCTTCTTACCCATGTGACATGGTTCAATTTGTACTCCTGGATCCATTAACAAAATTGTTTCTCCATACATATTATCACTAAAGTCAATGCCATACTTTTTCTTTTCATCATCATCCAATATATGAGAATCAGAAAACTCGCGAAGAGACAAAATGATTTGTTCTTTCGCATTATCGTTAAAAAACCAGAAACGTGCCATAGTAGAATCATATACAGCGACATAATCCTTTCCAAATTCAAAAGGAAGTTTTTCTATCACAGACATAAGATCAAGGGTTTTTATATTTGTTGTCATCCCATGATCAGAAATTATATGCAAAGAAAAATCATCATAATGATTCTTCACTTCTTTAACAAGTTCTTCTATGTTTTTTTTGTACCAATCAAGCTTTCTACCAATAGAAGGACCTTCCTTAGTTTCCTTATGAAGAAGCCCATCCATTGCAGCAGTGTAAAGAAATGCAAATTGAATTTTCCCCTTGACTATATCCCTAGAAAGTGATTCAAAATTTTCTTTTTCGGATAATCTCCAATTTGATATATGATATGGAATATCTCTTTTTTCCAATTCATCTGCAATATTTGGAGTAGGCTGCAGGCCGTTGCAAACAAAAATATCTGTTTTTTCTATATAATCGAAATAATGTAATTTATCAAAAGGCATTGCATACATCTCAAAATAACCGGTAAAACCATAGAAACGAGCAATAATTTTTGAAAGAATGTGTCTTACTCGTCCCCTATCAAAAAAAGCAGACGGTAATAACTTGAACAGAAATGAATTAAAAAACTTAAATGGAGATTTATCGGGTGCATAATAATAGAAACTCAGATGCTTATGTACAGTAGGAGGTTCTCCAGTCAAAATAGTTGGAATCGCAGTCGATGAATAACCGAATTGCATTTTTACGGATTTCCTGTATGGAAGTAATTCCTCAAGAAAATCTCTACCCTTGATAATATCCCAACCTAATGCATCAATAAAAATAAAAATATCAAGCTTCTTCATAGAATAACCAAAATTAAAATTAATAAGCTAATCTTATTATAAATCTTCTCTAAATAATTACAACCTAATTCCATTAAAAAATAGAGATATTTTTCTTGAAAAAAATATTTGTAATATTATTCTAAAAAATCAAAAAGCTTCTTGAGAACACATACCTTGCAGAAAAAACAATCAATGGGCAAGATAACAAATAATTATGCATCAAAAACAAAGAATATATTTCGATAATGCAGCATCTTCGCCCCCCCTGCCCTCTTTAATTGAAAATTATATACGCCTGACAAACAAAAATTATGCCAATCCTAATGCATCACATTCAGCCGGACTAGAATGCCTGAAATTGATACGAAAATCAGAACAACAAATCTTAAATATTCTCTGCAGGAAAAGTTCTGAAAAAACAAATATCCTTTGGACTGCCAGTGCAACTGAAGCTGCAAATATTGCAATTATGGGATTTTGTTCTCAACTTGATTCAGGAGAGATTCTGACAACTCCGATAGAGCACAAAGCCATATCAAACACACTGGAACATATTAATCCCAATCTGAAGATTCGCACAATCCCGCTGAACGATAACATCACAATAAACACAGAAAAACTCAGAGAAATACTTTCGGATTCCACAAAACTCATAGCAATCCATCACGTCAATAATGAGCTTGGAATTATACAGAACCTCGAAGAAATAGATAAATTACGCCAAGAACATGCACCTGACGCAAAACTTTTGGCAGATACGACACAAAGTTGCGGTAAAATCGATATCCCCTGGGATTCAGCACATATTGATATGATGATAGCTTCATCACATAAATTTCACGGGATACATGGCACAGGGAGTCTCATCTTTAGAAAAGATTTAAAACTCAATCCTCTTATCCACGGAGGTTACCAGCAACTTGGCATACATTCAGGAACCCTAAATGTTCCGGGAATAGCAGCATACGCCGAGACAATAGAAATAATGAATCAAAATATTCAGACAAATTTAAAGAAGATAAGGGAAATAAACAAATATTTACGTGAGAACTTAAAAAGTAGATTCAAGAAAAAAGTAGTATTTCATTCTTCTGCAAATATATCCTCTCCCTACATCCTAAGTTTTGCACTCAAGGGCTATCAGGGCGCTGTAATTATGAGGGCTTTAGGGAACAAAAATATCATAATAGGAACAGGCAGTGCGTGTGCTTCCGAAACAAGAACTCCAAATACTATTATTACGGCAACCACTATTTCAAAAGAACTGGCATATTCAACATTACGCTTAAGTTTAGGACAACAAAATACCCTCCAAGAAGCAGAAATATTCCTCAGAACACTGGAACACATTCTCGAAAATTATTAGTTTTAAGCACTAATTAATCTTAAACTTTTTATTTCAAATACAGATATATCTAAAGTCAATAGATTTGAATTAACTTCAATTGATACATTTTTTTCTCTTTCTAGGAAATCTACTTCCATACAGCAATCCGATCGCAGATGTGCTTGACCACACTCAGATCATGTGCGATAAAAATATATGTCAAACCAAACTCCTTCTGCATCTCCTGCAGGAGGTTTATCACCTGTGCCTGGACGGAGACATCAAGCGCGGATACCGCCTCGTCGTAGACGATAAGGGACGAATTCAATATCAGTGCCCGAGCAATGCCGACACGCTACCGCTGGTCGCCGAAGAATACATGCGGATATCGTATGCAGTGCTCCAGTTTCAAACCGACTTTCGCAAGTATCTTCATCACACGTTCAGTGAATTCTTTTTTATTGCCTATATTAACGTTTACTAAAAAACGCTTGTAACAGCACTATTTTATTTTCTGCTATACATTATGAACTTATCATCAACTACTTCTCTATCTGATTGCTAGACTGACCCCGAGCCCATACAGTTGAATTCCAGAACTCATCGGTTTGAGGCTGACGAACACGCAATTCAGATTCCCTTTTTTACTAAAGAAAAGGAAAGTAGTTGCTCGGTAATTTAAATTTCTTGCTCAAAAGAAAACATATTAGCAACTTAACTTCCCTATCGTCGATAAAACGGAGATTCTTGTTTAAGAATTGACCTTAGATGAGGTGGAATAATT
>JAYEIY010000060.1:0-3209 GCA_034660375.1 Verrucomicrobiota bacterium | reverse complement strand
GTGAAAAACGGAGGAAAAAGGATTCGTCCAGCCATCTTATCATGGTTTTGTGCCTTAAACGGAGAGAATTCGAAGAAGGCTCTTCCGGCGATGGCGGCAGTAGAAATTTTTCATACCTGGACATTGATGCATGATGATATCATAGATAGAGATATAACAAGAAGGGGGGCTGTTACTGGGCATATAAAACTTGCGGAGTACGCAAAAGAGCATTTTTCAGCACTGGGTGTGAATGCTGATATGTTTGGAACGAGTATGTCATTGCTTGGAGGAGATATTCAGCATGCCTGGAGTAATCATTTGTTAGGAATGCTTGCAGAAAATCCAGCGATGGATCTTAATGTGGTGCTTGCTTTATTGAGACGATTAAATTCTTACGTAACTCCTTTGTTAATCAGTGGGGAGGCAATTGATGTGGAATTTGAATACAGAGATGTTGTTGAGACTCCTGAGGTAATGAAGATGTTGCGTTTAAAAACAGCTGTTCTTCTACAGTTTTGTGCTCAGGCGGGGACTTGCATAGCTTTAAATTGTTCTGATTTTGCTGATGAGAGGGTAATTGCTGCTGGAGAATTTGCGTTAAACGCAGGAATGGCATTTCAACTTCAGGATGATATTCTAGGAATATTTTCTGAGGAAGAGACTTTGGGAAAACCGGTGGGCACGGATTTATCTGCCGGGAAAAAAACCGTATTGTTTCTTGAGACTCTTAGAAGGGTAGGGGAGGGCGATAAAAAGGTCTTATTGGAGACTTTGGGGGAAAAGGTTCTAACTAATTCAAGATTATTGCAAATTCGTGATATAATGGTCAGTAGCGGTGCCTTAGATTATCTTTCTGAAAAAATAAAAGATTTAATAGCTGAGGCAAAGAAAAATTTACAGATATTCCCAGATAATGAATTTAAAAGATTATTAAAAGAACTAGCAGATTTTTTTATTGAAAGGGAGGTATAATTATGTTTGCAGGAAATGTTCGTACAATGACAGTAGCAGGACAGTTTTATCCAGATTCAAGAGAGGTTTTAGAAGACTTATTTTTAGGTTATTTTGAAAAAGATAAAATCTTAGAATCTGATTTTTTCTCGCGTGCAATAATCGTTCCACATGCGGGCTATCAGTTTTCCGCTTCAACGGCAGGAAAAGCATACAACTGTGTTAAGAAAAACGACTATAAAAGGGTTGTTATTCTTGCTCCCAGTCATAGAGTTTCCTTTGGAGGTTTGGCTGTTGGTGATTTTGAGACACTCGAAACCCCATTCGGAGGATTAGATGTTGATATAGATATTTTAAACCTTTTACTAGATAGATATTCTAATTTTTTTGCTGTTCGTTCTGAGACGTTATTATATGAACACGCTCTTGAGGTACATTTGCCATTCATAAAATATCTTTTCCCTGAAATCAATATTGTTCCTATTATCTGTGGTCATTTGGATGGGAATGAAATTTCTGAACTTGGAAAAATCTTGTACAAAGAATTGTGGGATGAAGAAAATCTTTGGATAATAAGTTCCGATTTTACTCATTATGGTCGTTCTTTCGACTATCTGCCTTTTACAAAAAACATAAAAGAAAATCTGGCGGATTTAGATATGGGAGCGATTGATATGATAGAGAAACTTGATTGTGAGGGATTCAGAAGATACATAGGAGAGACTGGTGCAACTGTTTGTGGTAGAGTTCCTATTTCTCTAATGTTATCTTCTCTTAATAATTGTGAAAATCAAAATATTAAAACAAAGTTGATTGAATATATAACCTCAGGAGAACTTACTGGAGATTTTTATCAATCAGTGAGTTATGTTTCGATGATTATAGGGGAAAAATTGCATAAAAAGAAAGAAGAATGTATTCTTAGTGAAGTTGAAAAAAAGACAATGCTGGATATAGCTCGTGCCTCAATAGCTACAAGGTGGGATAGAAATAAAGGAAAAAAAACAAAATATGATGATTTGACAAATCTCTTAAAAAAAGATGGGGCTTCTTTTGTTACCTTGCATCTTAATGGGGCTTTGAGAGGTTGTATCGGCAATCTTGAAGCAATGGAGCCTTTATATCTCAATATAAAACATAATGCCGAAAATGCAGCCTTTTGTGATCCACGATTTTCTATGCTGACGGAAAAAGAGTTCAACGAAATAGACATTGAAATATCTGTTTTAACCGCACCCGAAAAAATAAGAGATCCTAAAGAATTTATAGTTGGAAAACACGGTATTATTCTTCAAAAAGGCATGTCAAAATCTGTTTTTCTTCCTCAAGTCGCTCCAGAACAGGGTTGGGATAGGTCAACGACTCTTTCTCATCTTGCAATGAAAGCAGGATTGTCGCCAGATGCCTGGAGAATCAACTGTGACTTTTATGTCTTTGAAGCTATTGTTTTTGGAGAGAAGTAGAGTATGGAATTCCCCTTCGTTTGTATGCCGTACAGAATGTAGATTTAGGCATGCCCAGACGTATGGAAAAATTATTTAGGTTTTCGTATTGCGAAATCAAACGTTGAAAAATAAAAGCGGATTAAATTATGAGAGAACGTCGAAATTTCGATACAAAGGTGGTAATGTTGAAAAAGAGAATTTTATATGCTTTGGCCGGATTAATTTCCGGAGCATTACTGAGTGTATTCACAATTGTGCCTATTATATATTTTTTGTTTGAGTTGGATGTTAGTTATCAAGGTATCCCCCTGATAGTTTTTATTCCACTTTTGTTTGCAATTTTGATGGCTATATGGGGATTTATAGCTACCGACAGGATGACAGATTGTTTGGCGGAATGGTGGGAATCGGTGATATACAATATAAATCATTGAATTTGGTGTTTCATGACATTTCATTTTAGCAAGAAAAGCAATTCAGATATTGAAAATGAATATCAAATATCTATTTTTTTAATTTATAAACAATATTATCTTAAAGAAATGATTGTGACTGAATTTAGGACTTTATATAGCTCTATACCAGAACTCCATGTTATCGAGCAACTCAGACACCCTTTTTTATCCACGATAGGGAAGCTAAGTTGAGAGTATGTTTTGTTTTGAGCAAGGAATTTGAATTATCGAGTAACTATTTTTCCTTTTTTAGCAAATTAAAGATAAAAAAAGTACCTTTTTTTTTGCATGAGGATATGCAAAGTACCTTTTTTTGCATGAGGATATGCAAAGTACCTTTTTTTTTTGCATGAGGATATGCAAAGTACCTTTTTTT
>JAYEIY010000059.1:0-3230 GCA_034660375.1 Verrucomicrobiota bacterium | reverse complement strand
AAGTAACTCAGAAAACATGCAGGAAGATTATCAAGAAAATAAGGAATATTGAAAAGAGATTTTGGGATGAAGACAAAATCATGGATAAAGGATTAAATTAGTATCAATTCATCTGCAAAGATCTATAATATAAGGTTCTGATGTACTCCATTTTTTAGACTTTGAGGTAGACGCATTTCCGTGAAGAACCCCTTTTTTCAGTTTTTTAGGTAAGTAGAGAAAAAGATAGTGTCCTCTAAATTTAGGAGTTTGCGGACGAATTCCCATCCTTATAGGTCTACCCCAAATCGCATATTTTTCAGGAGTTACAGGGGTTTTATAGTCCAAATCATCAGGACTACTAATTTGAATATCCTCTAATTTTAAAGTCTTTTTGGGTTTTCGAAATACCTGATTTACCAATTGATACTCAAGGACTTGATCATTTAGTGCTGTTAATTCATTTTTCAGACGATTCAAATCACTGTCCTGTGCCGAAACAACCAAGGCAACAAAAAGAAATAAACTAACTGTTAATAAAAACTTCTTCATCTTTTACCTCATTTTTATAGTTTTTAAGTACATATTTAGTTAAGTACGTAAAACCTTCATTTTTACAGAAGACAGTCAGAATTCACAGCTTTAGCGTGACCAAAAATGTCTTATTTTCACGCTAAAACTGTGAACTCTGACATGTGCAAGACGTACTTTACTAAATATATAGTTTTTTATTTAGATAGTATTTCAATTTTGCTTCCAAAGAGCAATCTAAAATACTAAACCATTTAATAAAAAAGATATAATAAAAAAAAAGAAAAGTCAAGGAGTTTTAAAGATTTTTTTCTTTTATGTTAGATTATTTCAAGGTAGTTAGCAGATGGCAGCTCTGGAAATGGAGCGGTTGGAAGGGTTTGGTACCAGAAGGCAACAGATGCTATATCATCCTGCAAAGGGAGATATCGTCCTCCTTTTCTCCATCCTAGAGCCTGGACTGTAACTTTTAGATCTTCTTCAAATCTTATCGGATCTGTTACGTGCCAGCGATACATACTGAAACGAGTATTGGCATTATATACTCCGTCGGGCCTTACGATATGCGGAACACCTGCATATTGAGTTGAGTATTCCTGATATTCTTTTTTAGCTTTATTTTCAAAATTATAGGAGCCACAAAAATAGTCTTCTGTCCCTGTTCCACAGATTGTTGGAAAGCCAGTTGAACCGGCAACTTCTTTACCATCAGATAATTTGGGTTTTGTATCTCCGTCCATATAAAATTTGACCTCACCCTCTCCCCACCATTTATTATTGTTCAATCCCCATGCCATATATGTTCCGACATACTGCCCCTTTCCTTTTATACCATCAATCATAGTGTAAACATCACCATACGGCAAGGGATTAGTTCTTCTGAACTGTGCATGAAAATAAGCTGCATCATCCGGTACATCATTAAGAGCATAATTAATTTGATAAAAAACACCTGCATCTATACCTACTGGGCTAATATTTTCCATCGTGATACGGATACGTTTTCTAAAGGGCATCGGCCAATAACAATTAAAAGCATTTCCGGGATTAACGCATACCATTGCAGAATCTATCTGCGCAAAGGTATGATAGTCCGTAAATGCAGAAGCAAAAAAATCGCCGACTGGACATTCAACACTAGGCTGTTCCTGGTCATCATAATAGATTCTCAGTATTGTGTGACGGTAATCTCCGGTCGGAGTCATCCATATCTGCTGAATACAGCCTGGTCCTTCTATATTTGCCAATTCTAGGGTTTCACCAGCTTTTATTAGATCATTTGGTTTCAACTTCCAGCCTAATCCAAGCTCTCTAGCGGGACCAGAGAGATTTCCATTTTCATCTACAGGAATGGGTTCTCTTGCACCTGCTGATTTTGCTCCAGTCCTATTTTCGGAAGATATAGAACGTGATTTAGCGTCAGAAAGCATATACATTGTATTTACATTACACATTAATCCGTCAAATTTATCATTTGTCATTTTTACTTTTCCTTTTTTAGAATTACAATTTATTATTATTTTATTTTAGTCCTTGTTTAAGCCTTGAAAACAATTAACAAACCTCCATTTTTAATATTTATTAAGTATATATTTATACTTTTTAGATATTTATTTAAACTAAGCTTTTATTATTCAAAAGCAATGGTATATCTTATTAAAGATTTGTGATATATTATGATTTTAATATAAAAAAAGGCTTTTATTGCCTAAAAATAGGAAAAACATGTTAAAAACACTTACAAAAGCAAAGCTTTTTAGGGAAGCAATTAACAATTCAAACACAAATTGTTATATTCGTGGGGTTGGCATTAATGAGACCATGAAACCTGGTATCATTAATCGCCCTAAGGGTACAGGAGACTGGCTACTAATGTATTTCCATGATTCTGTCATTATTAAATCATCTGAGGGAACTGTCGAACATTCTGGGGGGAGCTGGATCATCTGGTCAGATTTAGATGGACATTATTACGGGGTCCCAGATAAGAAGTGGGTGCATTCATGGATTCATTTTGAAGAAAAATCAGTAGAATCGCTAATTGCGGATTGCGGATTAAAAACCAATCATGTCATGAGACTTAATTCGCCAAATATTGTAGAAAATTCTCTATCGTTGATATATCTAGAACTTATTGAACAGGCAGAACCTGATCATCTGATCCTTAAGAATTTACTACATAATTTATTTAGGCGACTCTCAAGAAGTCTTGGGAAAAGAGATTTTCGCCAGATACCGGAACGAATTTTGAGAATTAAGAATTTTATTGAAGCTACACCTTGCAGAAGATTAACTCTTACAGACCTTGCAGAAAAAGCAGCAATGTCAATTCCTCATTTCTGTGCTGAATTCAAGAAATATGTCAGAAAATCTCCCATTGAATACCACATTCACATGAAACTGGAACTGGCGAAACATCTTCTGTACGATCGCAACTTGTCAATTACAGAAATAGCAGATCGCATGGGCTATAATGATATATTTCAATTTTCCAAGCAATTTAAAAAACATTTCGGTGTAAGTCCCAGCATAATTCGAAAATAAAGTAACTAGACAGCGCACGAAAAGCCTTTTTCGTTTTGCTCAAAGGCTTTCCAGAACTCATCGGTTTGAGGCTGACGAACACGCAAGTAAGATTCCCTTTTTTACTAAAGAAAGGGAAAGTACTTGCTCGGTAATTCAAATTCCTTGCTCAAAACAAAACATACTCGTAATTTAAC
>JAYEIY010000058.1:0-3232 GCA_034660375.1 Verrucomicrobiota bacterium | reverse complement strand
CTGAACGAACGGTATTGACTGGCATGCCCAGAAACGTGGCTATTTCATTGCGCTTGACACCCAATACGTAAAGGCAGAAACATAATATTTTTTAAGTATCTTTGAACCTACGATCATTTGAGCTTTTCCAGTCTTCTTGATGAAAGTTCACTAGAGAATTTTAATACTCGGCAATCTAACTTGATATTGTCATTCATGCATCTAACCCCCCTTTTTTTTGTTTTTTATATAAAATATACTCAAAAAACTAAATATCAAGATATAAAAGGGTTGTTTGTTTAAAAATATTGAGATGTTTAATTGCCAGTTTCATTAGCAAAACTTATGGGACACGGTACTAGAAGATACATGGGTTCTTCATCCTCTTCTATTTCAGGGAAACGTCCCATCGGTTCATAGAAACAATTATCTACATTATCATCATTCACCATACTTACTTCGCCTATTACAGTTGCCTCTTCCTCTGCCCAAAAGCTGTGATAAACCCGTTGTTCAAGACAAATGCTTTCTCCAGGTTCCAGCACAATAATAGAACCGGCTTTAATAGTTTTTTTTATTCCATCAATAGAAATATTTAC
The DNA here is from genome assembly GCA_034660375.1 of Verrucomicrobiota bacterium. Taxonomy (GTDB): domain Bacteria; phylum Verrucomicrobiota; class Lentisphaeria; order UBA2565; family JAYEIY01; genus JAYEIY01. Next base: position 2,654 of record JAYEIY010000058.1, on the reverse strand, counting down.
ATCGGAATTATCCAATTTATTATTTTCTGTAGCATTATAGAGTTTCAATGCGAGTTTTCCTCCTCCGCGATTGATAATATCCTCCATTTTACTCCAATGAAAATGCATCGGCGTTATCTGATTTGGTTTTGAGATCATTATTTTTTCTGCATATGTTTTCCCAGATTTATCAATTTGTCCATTACGAATAGTAAAGAGAAACAAGCCTAATTTATCATAATCATTTTGACCAAAGTCAGTGATATCCCAACCAAGCATATTTTCAAATATCTCTGTAGATGCTTCATAATTATTTTCCCAATCCTTCATACTCCAGAAAGCCCATTTAGGTAATTTAAAGCTAATTTTTTTCAAAAATTTTCTTTCCATTTTGTAGGATTACATTTATTTCACTTCTTTTCATTTCAACTCCGTTTAGTCCATTAGAATTAATATTCTTATTTTTATGGCAAAAATTTGTCTAGCAATATTTATTGTAAAATTACAAACGAGCCAGAGCTTGACTTCCTATCGGGAGCCTCAGCCCTTGCTTTGCAAGGTCGCTCGGGGCCTCGCTCTGTACTCCAAAAGATTCGCTTCATTCATCGAAGTTTTCTAAATTTAAAGAACTTTTTTCTTACACGAACTACTTTGGAGTGGTCTCTTCTGCACAGCTTCTAATTTTAACAAAAGTCTTTGCATAACAAAAAGTTTTCATAGGATATTTCCGGGTTATCCGGATTGGGTTAAGATAAGATCAACACAATACGAAATCCTACATAATTCAAACGACGAGTGGGTGGATAACAAATACACTGAGAATATGTTTTACAAAAATCACTTGTAGCAAGCCACGATCCTCCCATCATCAGATGGGGGTCTCTGGAGTCATCCTCAAAGCGATCAACACACCACTCCCATACTCCTCCTGCCATATCGTAGCATTTGTGTGGACTTTGTCCCTTTGGAAAAGCTCCTATTCTAGCAGTACGTCCCTTAATAGCACCTCCTTTGTAACATGCAAGTTCATTATTCGGTTTCTTGTTTCCCCAAGGATAAGTTCTTCCGTCAGTACCTCTTGCTGTTTTTTCCCATTCTCTTGCTGTCGGTAAGCGGTACTGCTTTTTTGTAGTTTTCCACAACCAACGACAATATGCACTGGCATCTTTCCAAGACACATTTACAACAGGACAATCAGCTTCTGGAGAAACTCGATGCATTTCCTGTAACTCTTCTTCAGGATAATAGTAACCGCTATCAGCAAGAAAATATTCAAATTGTGCTCTTGTAACAGGAAATTTCCCGATATAATAGTCATGGGGAATATGAAACCTCTCTTTTTCCTCTCCAGACAAAAAAGAACCAGCTTTAATAAAAGAAAAGATCTGAAAGAATGAATCTTCAAAACGTTTAGGCAAGGATTTTTCATCAAGTTGAAGCATCTGCGTCAGAGTAGTCATCTCTTTTCGTGTTAAAGTCTCTGTATCGCTATAAAGTCCTATCTCTGAAGTGGTAAGTGGAACCCCGGGTTTTATTTTAAGAATTTTAGTCGTATTTTCTGGGGGAAAAACAAACTCATCGTGAGACCTATTTTTTTTTACTCCAAGTTTTTTTCCAGGATCTCTAGATAGAGACTGAGTGGCTGTATCCATAGAGACCGGCATAGCTGGTTCAACGATGGGAATATTTTTTTTTGATTCAAGTTTTGATTTTGTAGCAGTTTCCTTTCTTAACTTTGAGAAAAGTTGATTTTTAAGTTTCTCATATACGCTTTCAGATATATATCCATTTATATAGCTTCGGTTCAATTGATTAAGTATCGTATCTACATTTTTCATAAGGAATAGTCATTTTAGTAATTAGACAGTGTACGAAAAGCCTTTGAATGAAATGAAAAAGGCTTTTCGTGCAATGTCTAATTAGATTTCAAATTTTTCAGTTTTCCGCGTAAACTTTTCAAACAACAGAATATACAGAAAGAATATACCTTTTCTATAAAAAACTATCTATTTTTATAGTTTCGAGTTTTAGAGATTGTTTTTTTATGCAAAACAAGTTTAAGAGGGGAATCTACGTGAACAATTTTCTCAACATTCATAAAAAATTGCTTTTCCTTAGGCATTTTTTTCTGATTGATTGTTCCACAGATTTTTATCCAGGAATTTATTGAGATTCCTGTCATATTTTTATAAATAAATTCAACAAAAACCTTTTTAAGTTCCTCATCTTCACAGAAGCATTCATTGTAATACCTGAATATTTTGTATCTATTATTTTTTTGGGTAGGACCATCAAAGAGACCAATGATACTTATTTTTACTCCGTTTTTGTATAGTCCCTGACTGACTTTCAGAATATTTCTCTCTGGATATAGTACTTTCATACGTACAAAAATACTATTAGGCTGTATTTTTATACGCTCAGCCGAAAATATTCCAGTATAAAAAATAACATTAACGTTATTAGATAAAAATAGATAATTCGGCTCACCAGTCCCTCTTAGTTGTAGATTTTTTTTTATTTCTCGCTTTTAGTTATTTTACAACTAAAAGCCTCTTCACGATAATGTGTCCTGGTGACCTCATAACTCTTTACCAAGCTTGATATTGGGAAGATCAAATATTTTGAGCCTAAAATATTCATCATCTGAATATCCATATGCTTGTCTAATCAGC
>JAYEIY010000057.1:0-15507 GCA_034660375.1 Verrucomicrobiota bacterium | reverse complement strand
AAATAAAGATTCCTTAGACTCTGTACCAGAAATTCCAGTAGATGATTTGATGATTTGATGATTTGATGATTTGATGATTTGATGATTTAATGATTTGATGATTTGATGATTTGAAAAACAAAATAAACTTTTCTTTCTCTCGCAAATCTTTGTTCCTCCTTAAAAAAGACCAATTTGGGATTATGTACAAAATCGTGAAAAGTAAATCCTAAAAATCTAAAAATCTTTAAATCCTAAAATCTTTAAATCCTAAAATCCCCAAATAATAAAATGTTAGATGATAGAGATTATATGCGTTCCTCAGAAGATTCCATGTTTAGCTTTGCAAACAATAAGCAGAAAACTCCCTGGAGTGCTGTAAAAACTCTGCTTATTATCAATATTGCAATCTTTCTTGGACAAAACTTATTCCCGCCTTTAACAAACATCCTTTTTCTCCACGCCCCAGCTATAAAAAATTTTGAGATATGGCGTATTTTTACTTATATGTTTGCGCATGGGTCTTTTAGTCATATTCTTTTTAACATGTGGGGATTATATCTTTTTGGTAAGCCGGTAGAACAGAGAATTGGGAAACAGCGTTTTTTTTATCTGTTTTTTGTCAGTGGACTTGTTGGAGGAGGAATTTGGCTTCTTTTTAATTGGTTAAGCCCATATCCTGTTTTGGGAGCCAGTGGTGCTGTTTTTGGACTTCTTATTGCAGCTGCGATGACATACCCCAATATGAGGATAATTCTCTTGTTTCCTCCCATCCCCATGAAGCTTAAGACTTTTGCATGGGGATATGCTATTCTTGAGGTTGTCTTGTTTTTTAAAGGGGGGTCTAATATAGCACATATTGCCCATCTTGGAGGTGCGTTGGGAGGTTTTATGTATATGAATAGATTAAAAAAATCAAAAAATCCATTCAAAAGACCCTTTGGAGAACAATTTTTTGGGAAAATGCGTGATTTTGCTACTTCTTTTGAGAAATCTGAAGATATTGATGAGGATATTGACATGTCCTCTATAGATAAGGTTTTGGATAAGGTCGGACGCAGTGGTTTGCAGAGTTTGACTCCCAAGGAACGTAAAATTTTAGATAAGGCCCGAGACAGGCTCAAGGCTTGAATTAGCTGTCTATTAATCCGTTAGTAGTAATATTCGTGTTTTTTTATGGTAAAACTTTAAGCTAAAACATAAATTTTTATAAAATAATGAATAAATTACAACCAGACCTTAAAACAGAGATCGCCGGAATCAAAATGAGAAATCCTCTTCTTACTGCATCCGGAACATTTGGCTACGGTAAAGATTATACAGATCTTATTCCGATGGATACATTTGGAGCAATTACTGTCAAAGGAGTTTCCCCATTCCAATCAGATGGGAATCCGGTTCCGCGTACCGCAGAAGTTTTCGGAGGAATGCTTAATGCAATAGGTTTGCAAAACCCCGGAATTGATAAATTTATTGAAGATTCTGATTATCTACCATTTTTGCAGACTGTAGACACCAATGTCTTTATCAATATATGGGGGAAAACACTTGATGACTATGTTTGTGTTGCCGAAACTCTGGATAAATATTCTAATGACATTGCCGCTCTTGAAATAAATATTTCCTGTCCTAACATAAAAGAGGGGGGAATTAGTTTTGGCACAGATTTAAAACAGACACATAAAATCGTTTCCTCTGTACGTCAGGCAACCTCTCTGCCACTGATAACAAAACTTAGCCCCAATGTCTCAAATATTGCGGAGTTCGCAAAATGCTCCGAAGAAGCCGGTTCTGACATGATTTCACTAATCAATACGCTTCCTGCTATGGCTATTGATATAGAAACGCACAGACCCAAACTCGCTAATATTACCGGTGGTTTGAGTGGACCGGCAATCAAACCCGTTGCCATAAAAATGGTTTATGATGCAGCACAGGCAGTAAAAATACCAGTTATAGGTATGGGGGGAATCGTGGAACCCGAAGATGCTATCGAATTTCTGATTGCTGGAGCAGATGCAATTGCCATTGGAACAGCTCTTTTCTATGATTCGACTGCACCGAAAAGAATTCTTGATGGTATTCGTAGTTATATGAAAAAGAATGGAATCGCAAATATTAAAGATTTAGTGGGAACTGTATCTATATAATGTAAACTTACCATGTTCTTCCTTTTTCTCTTGGATAGAACTGTTTTTTATTTCATGGATAGACATTGCACGAAAAGCCTTTTTCGCTTTCTTCGAAGGCTTTTCATACACTGTCTGTTTTTGTTTGCAGTTATTTTTTGAGTAAATAACACTAAAAATCATTATTAACGAGTCCTTATTTATTTCAACAAAGTTCAAAATCTATGATTTTGAAGTTAGAGAGCCTGTGTGAAAAGGTTTTTGGCTCTTTAAAAACCTTTTTGTGCAGGGTCTAAATGGAGCTATAATAACCTGTAAAATAAGAAAGTTTGTTGTAGAATTTCTATGTTTAACCAATTGGAAAATTGAATTCTAAAGGATTTTAGTTATGAAAAAAAGAGGAGGTATTAGTGCCGGCGGGAATTGGCTTCTTGACGTTATTAAAGTTGTGGACACCTATCCGAAAGAGGGTAATTTGGCAAATATTCTGGAAACAAAACCGCCGTCGAATGGTGGTTGCCCGTACAATGTACTGCTGGATATTGCAAAATTGGAAACTGGCATTCCTTTACAGGGGATAGGCGCTCTTGGAGATGATAAGGCTGCTGATTATATCCTTAATGACTGTAAAACAAACGGTATTAATACGAAACTTTTGCATAAAAAACAAGGAGAAGTAACCTCATATACCGATGTTTTCAATGTTAAAGAAACTGGTTACAGAACTTTTTTTCATGGTAGGGGAGCAAATGCTTTTTTGGATATTAATGATTTTGATACGAATAAAATAAGTGGAAGAATATGCCTACTGGGTTATTTGCTTCTACTGGATACCCTTGATACTGAAGACGCAAAATTTGGAACTCGTGCCGCTGCGCTTTTATCAAAACTTTCTGAAGAGGGTATTGAAACAGCCATAGATATTGTAAGTGAAGACAGTGAGCGCTTCTCAAAAATTGTAATGCCAGCCCTTCCTTATGTCGACTATCTTATCATTAATGAAGTTGAAGCATCAAAAACTCTGAATATTGCCGTCCGCGATGATAGTGGAAGCCTTATTGAAGATAATATTGCGAAAGTTGCAGAACTTCTTATTCAGCACGGAGTACGCAAGCAGGTAATAATCCATTATCCGGAAGGATCATTCTCACATAGAGTAAAAGATAATGAACAAATTTTTGAAAAATCTCTGGTTTTACCAAAAGACTTTATTGTCGGAGCAACAGGTGCGGGTGATGCATTTTGCGCAGGAACTTTGTACGGTATTTATTCCGAATGGGACACCAAAAAGACCTTGCAGTTTGCCTCGGGCATGGCGGCTGCATCACTTAGTGAAGCTCCAGCTTCTTTAGGAATCAGACCTATTGATGAAATCTGGGAAATAATAGAAAATTATAGTTGAATGATTTTTAAAAACTTAAAATTAAATCATTAAAAATGAATATATATCTAATCATAATACTTTCTCTTATCACTTTTTCTTTTATTCTTAATATTCTTGTTGAATATCTAAATCTAAAAAATGTAAATTCGAATTTGCCTGAGGAATTTTTGAATTATTATGATAAGGATAGATACACAAAATCTCAGCATTATCTGAAAGATACTACTTTATTTGGTTTTTTTAGCACTACCTTTACCACTTTGATAACTGTTTGTTTTATCCTTTTTGGCGGATTTAATTATATAGATAATTTTTCCCGTTCTATGGTATCGGGTTCTATTGTCAGAGGATTGTTCTTTTTTGCAATTCTTGCCATTCTAAACACTCTTATTTCAATTCCTTTTTCCTATTATAGTACATTTGTGATTGAAGAGAAATATGGATTTAACAAAACAACTCCTGTCACTTTTTTAGTCGATACACTAAAAAGTCTCATATTGACATTTATCCTTGGTGGAATCTTTTTGTCATGTATTCTCTGGCTATTTGGAACATTAGAAAATACTGCATGGTTATATTGCTGGGGATTTACAACAGCATTTCAATTTATCGTTATGTTTATCGCTCCAGTTCTGATTATGCCTCTTTTTAATAAATATACTCCCCTAGAAGAAGGAGAGCTGAAAACTGCAATAAAAGACTACGCCGACATACAGAAATTTAAACTTGAAGGGATCTATAAAATGGATGGTTCAAAAAGAACTTCCAAAGCAAATGCGTTTTTTACTGGCTTCGGCAAATTTAAACGCATAGTGCTTTATGATAATCTTATTGAAAAACATTCTTCTGAAGAAATTGTGGCTATACTTGCACATGAAATAGGTCACTATAGAAAAAAACATATTCAAAAACATTTTGCGCTTTCAATATTATCCAGCGGAATAATGTTTTTTATTATGGGCTTTTTTATAAAAAATAAGGGACTTTTTGATGCATTTAAGATGGAATACCTCTCAATTTACGCAAGTTTATGTTTTTTTGCATTCCTATATTCTCCAATAAGTACTATAATCTCCATTGTAGCTAACTTCCTCTCTCGAAAATATGAGTACGAAGCTGATAATTTCGCAATGCAAACTATAAAAAAATCCGAAGCTTTAGCTGAAGGATTAAAAAAACTCTCAGCTGACAGCCTTTCAAATCTGACTCCACACCCAATTAAAGTTTTTATGGACTATTCCCACCCCCCAATCCTTAAAAGAATAAAAGAAATTGAAAAATACAAAAAAGATAAAAATTGCAGATAAAAAAAACTTGATACTGGCTATAATTTTGTTTGTTGTGGTTATTGTGTTTAGCTTAATTGTAAGGTTTCAGGCTTTTTCCGAAAATACTTCATGTGGAGTAGATGGATATTATCATGTTACAATGTCGCAGAATTTCTTTTCCCTTTGTATGACTAGAGAATTCGCAAAGACACAGTTATCCGTTTGGAAAGAGAATTTTTATGATAAGGAACTTGGGTTTCATGCATTGTTAGCAGGAATTCAACTATTTACAGGAAATGCGGATCATGCCCCCTATCACGAATTAAGCATTCTGTTAATAATACTTTTAATTTCTCTAATGCTTCTTGCCGTCCATTATAGCAATATTTCTACATATTATGTAATTCCTCCTCTTCTAATGGCAATAAGCCCTCTCTTCTTTTTGCGTATTAACATGATACGCCCACACATTCTATCTATACTTTTCTTTTGGCTTATCATCTGCCTTTTGATCTCAAAATTGAAAAATAAACAAAAATACATATCTCTTTTTGTTCTTGGAGTTGCTTATGCATATTCTTATTCCAGTCCTCATTTGATTTTAATCCCTCTTCTTTGTTATGCACTTGCATCTGCTATTTATCATAAGCAAAAAACGGAGATTAAGAATTTGTCATTTTTTATAGTTTGTGCGGTTGGCGGAGTGTTGGCTGGTTTGATTATACATCCACAATTTCCAAATACTTTATATCTTTGGTATGTACAGGGAGTTTTGGTTTCTCGACAGATTATGGGAGAGGATTTTGGTGTTGGTCTTGGCTTGGAATTGCTTTCTCCGAAAGGACATGTCTATATCGAAAATATAGGTCTGTATTTTCTCGCACTTCTAAATGTAATCCTTTATTTTAGATTTTGCGATAAAAATAAGAACATAATTTTTCTCCTGACAACTCAGCTAATAATGCTTCTTGGATTCTCATTCTCAGAAAGATGTATAGAATACACACTCCCTGCCGGAGTCCTTTGTTTTGCCCTAATAACAAGCCACTTAATACAGAAATATTTTCAGAAAAGTACCTGGAAACTTCATCTCTATCTTGCGACAATAACCCTTTTTATCTATTTGGGGACTCTACCATTTCAACTGAAAAGCCTTAAAGAAGCATCATTCCCGGCTTATTCCAACTTTTCAAAATGGGCAAAAATAAACCTGCCTAAAGATACTTATATAGGACACATACGCTGGGGAGAATTTCCTATGCTTTTACAAGCTGCACCACACTGTACTTTTTCTATGGCTTTAGATCCTATGTTTACTTATGCTCTCTACCCTGAAAAAATTAGAAAATTGGAGGATTTTAGACACTTAAAAAAATCCCTCTCCCTAAAAGAAATTTATGAAATATTAGGAACAAATCTTGTCTTTGTATCAAAATATGACCCCGTCTGTGATAAACATATAAAATTTTCTAATGCCAGGATTCTTTACAAAGATTCTATGTGTACTCTATTTCTGATTCCACCTGAATTACTGGGAATGAATAATTTTAAGTAAAGCTTGGATTTTATGATGATTCTTTATGCCTGGAGAATCTTCTATCCCACTGCTTATATCAACTCCGGAGGGATTTACTTTTCTTATCGCATCAATAATATTTTTTTGATTCAATCCTCCCGCAAGTATTACTGGAATAGTTAATTCTTTTACAGCTTTTCTTGCAAGAACCCAGTTCGCTTTTTTACCCATTCCTCCTGGAACATCAGCATCTTTTACAAAGGCATCTATAAGAATCTTTTCAACTGGAAGTTTTGCGGAGTCCGCAATTTGCTTTTCAGAGTGAAGATTGATTGCCTTCCAAACTGGTTGTGTTTGTTTTTCTATGAAATCGACCTTTTCATTGCCGTGCAGTTGAATTATATCAGCTCCCAGTTCTATATATGCATCTATCTCTTTCTGTGAGGGATCAACAAAAACACAGACACACGGAACTCGTTTGTCAATAAATTTGGACAATTCTCCAAAGCGGGTAGGCGTGATATATCTTTTGCTTTTAGGGAAGGCTATAAAACCTAATGCATCAACACCGGAGTTAATTGCGCACTCCGCATCACATTCACGTGTTATCCCACAGATTTTTGTGTAAATTTTCAAGATTAAACTCCGGTAATAATTGCGTCTGAGATTTTTAGAGCTTCTGAAATCTCTTTCACATCGTGTACTCTCTGTATGTCTGCCCCGAAGATAGAACTGCAAACTGCGGCACCAGCAGTGCCCCAAATTCGTTCTTTAGGATCCTTTATGTCAAGTATTTGTCCAATAAAAGATTTTCTGGATATTCCTGCAAGAATAGGAAATCCCAGTTCTCTTATTTTTGAAAGATTTCTTAAAAGAAGAAGATTCTGTTTTACAGTTTTACTGAAACCAATCCCTGGATCAAGGACTATACTTGTGGGCTTTATTCCGCAATCAATAAGCATGTCTACTGTCTTTTGGAAATAAGTCAATATCTCTTCTATCAAGTCGTCGTATTCGAGATTTTCTTTTGATTGCATCGTCTTTGAAGTTCCTCGCATATGCATTGCAATACAACCGGAATTGGTTCGTGCGGCAATAGACTTCATATTTTCATCTCTATGAAAACCACTTATGTCATTAATGATATCTGCACCATTTTTTATTGCTTCTTCTGCCACTGAACTTTTCCAGGTATCTATGCTGATAGGAATATTGCTAAGTTTTCTGAGACGTTTTATTACAGGAATGGTTCTTTCTATTTCTTCTTTTGCAGATACTGGTTCAGCTCCTGGGCGGCTTGATTCTCCGCCTATATCTATAATATCTGCACCGCAATTGATCATTGAAAGGGCAGACGTAATTGCATTTTTTACAAAAAAATTTTCTGCATTTTCTGAAAATGAGTCGGGGGTTACGTTAAGAATCCCCATAACAATGGTTTTTGATCCCATTGTCATTTTTTTATTGCGAAACTGGAATTGCAATTTCTTTTTCATTGAAGAAGTTTGAGTTCTTTTTCTGCAGATTGTTTAAAAAATCCTTCTGTATCTGAAAGCAAAACTTTCTCATATAATTCTTTTGCTCTTCCTGCATTTTTTTGTAATCTAGCGCATTCAGCAGCATAAAAATATGCTTGAGCGGCATATTGAGACGCTGTATCTGCGACTTTGACAAAAAGTTGTTCTGCTTCAGCTAACTTCTGCATATCCATCTGGCATTTTGCTATTGCAATTTGAACGGATGCTTTTTTGTCGTAATTAGGATAATCTTTAAGGAAGGATTGAAATGTAGTAAGAGCTTTTTCTGTATTACCTGTGGACTGATGAAGTTTTCCTATTTTCAATATAGCCAGTTGTTTTGGTCTTTTTAATTTAGATTTTTTTACAAATTCTCTTAATTTTGGGATATCATCTGCGGCTTCTTTAAAAGTAAGATATTCAAGACCTGTCTTTTCATTTTCTGCTTGCTTGCTGGAACTGTATATAAAACATCCGGCAATAACTACTAAAAGAATTATAGAGAGATATGTAATATATTTTTTTAGATTTTTCTGGAGAATTAATTCTGTTTTTGCTGCTAAATCAATCATTTTTGGGATTCCTTTACTATTTTTTGGTATTTAAAAGTTCGTTAATTCGTTTGTTTTCATGTTCTATTTTTTTATCGTAGGCTTTTGTTTTTTTCTCTTCTATTTTTTGAGGCTTCTTTTTTTCAGAAAGTCGCTCAAGTTTTTCAACTGCTATTTTATTTTTGGGAGGATGGGCTATTTTTTCTTTTTTTGTTTCAATATTAATTTTTTCTCTTCCTTCAAGAAGTTTTTTCAGCATTTCTTCAGATCTTGCTTTTTCTTCAGAGTCTTTCCCAAAAAGATAGTCTGCAAATTCACCTCTGGTCTCTGCTCCGGATGTCTGTTTTGATGAACTCTTTGCCTCTTCAACTACCCTGACAAAGAAATCTTCCAGAGACATAGCAGGATTATCTATCAATACATCTTTATTGGTATGTTTAGTCTTTAATATTTTGAGAATCTTATCCAGCATTTCCTTATCAAGATCCGGTGTAAGAATCTGAGTCTTACCTTGTTCTTTTAAAAGATTTTTCAAAGTCCCTTCTGCTCGAATCTCTCCTCCATAAAGAACAACTACATTGTCACATAAATCTTCAACATCAGCAAGCAAATGACTTGATAGAAGAACAGATTTTCCACGCTTTGCCAACATCTTTATCAAATCTTTTATCTCTCTGCATCCAATGGGATCAAGACCAGTTGTCGGCTCATCAAGGATTACTAAATCCGGATCATTTACCAATGCCTGCGCTAGACCTATGCGTCGTGCCATGCCTTTTGAAAATTCTCCAATCGGACGGTTTGCCGCATGTGTTAAACCCACCATCTCAAGTAACTGTTCTGTCCGGCGTGTTCTCTCTTCTGACGGAATATTAAAAAGAGACGCAAAAAAGGATATTGTTTCTCTTGCAGTAAGATATTTGTATAGATATGTTTCCTCGGGAAGATAACCAATACGCTTTTTGATCTCAACATTTCGTGGAGATTGACCAAAAACCTTTAAAGAGCCACCAGTAGGATAAAGAAGACCTAAAATCATTTTTATTGTAGTAGTTTTTCCTGAACCATTAGGTCCAAGTAATCCACATACCTCGCCTTCTCCAATAGAAAAATTTATGCCGTTGACTGCTCTTGCCTTTTCTTTCCCCCAGAAATCTCTGAAAATCTTTTCTAATGACCTGGCCTCAACTATTGTATTTTCCATATAGATATCTCTACTGTTTCTTTTTGAGTTTCTCTATCTCGTTCTGAAGTTTTTTTATCTTATTCATAATACGTTTATTACTCACAAACTTTTTGCGAGGTTCTGCAGGAGTACCCCATAGGAGCTGCTTTGGAGGTTGATCTTTTGTAACTCCTGATTGTGCCATTATGATCGTTCCTTGCCCTATTTTTAGGTGTCCCGCAATCCCAGCTTGCCCTGCAACTATAACTCCTTTTTCAAGATAGACACTCCCTGCAATCCCTGCATGCGCAATGATGATAGAATGCTCTCCAATAATTACATTGTGCGCAATTTGAACCAGATTATCGATCTTTACCCCTTTTTTTATCCAGGTTCTTCCGAAGCGTGCTCGGTCAATAGAAGTATTAGAACCTATTTCTACATCATCGTCAAGCTGAACAATTCCAACTTGCGGAACCTTTTTCTGTCTTTCCGGAGTCTGAATATAACCGAATCCATCACTGCCTATTACAGAACCACTATGAATAATAACATTATTTCCAATAAGAGCGCGTTCACGGATTGTTACGTTTGGATGTATAAAACAATTCTCTCCGATAACCGTTTCGTGTCCTACATAGCTACCCGCACAAATAATAGTATTTTTGCCGATTTTTGCGGACTCCGCAATAACAGCACATGCACCAATATGAACATTATCAGCAATCTTTGCGGACTCCGCAACTACTGCTGTCGCATCTGCTTTGGAAGGATATACTATGGAAGGAGCCGAAAACAGTTCTATAAAAGCTGTAAAAGCATTTGTAGGATCTTTAGAATAAACCCACGCAGAATCTTTGTTTTCCTTTTCCTGTGAAAAATCCTCGGGAACTATAATCAGTCCTGAGTCAGAATCTTTTACCTGATTGGAATATTTTTTATTTCCAAGGAAAGATGCATCTTTCGAGCCTGCTTCTCTGAGGTTGGCAATTCCTGTAATACATAAATCTTTTGGACCATCCAGACGACCGGATATTAAGTCGGCAAGTTCCTGTGTTGTTTTAGATGTCTTTTTGCAATCAGTCATTCTTCTCCTCTGACTTTTCTGCATCTTTGTTTAGTATTTCCAATACTTTTTCTGTAATATCTTTTGTTTTGTCATAATATACTACATTACGAATTTTATTGTTATAGGAAACTCCGGAGACATCCAGTATGAGATCATAAGACTCTTCTTTTGCTATTTCTTTGAGTTTTCCCGAAATTTCTTCTACGAGTTCATTCCTAGTTTCCATGTAGAGTTTAGCCAATTTCTCCTGAGTTTCTTTCTCATAGTCTTTTATTTCTCTGGTTTTTGCAGAGAGTCTTGCCGAAGCTTCTTCAAATTCTTTTTTATTTTTTTCACGTTCTACATTGCTGAGGGCTATATTTTGAGATAGTTCTCTACACTTTTTCCCTTTGCTTTGAAGTTCTTTTGCCTGTTCAAAGAGTGATGCATGATAATCTTTGAATATTGCTTCCTGTTCCTTTATTTTATCTTCAGAGGATCCCTTTTTGTAATAATTGTTGAAGAGTTCATTCATATCTACGAATACGATATTCATAGAGCCTTCTGCCATAATTGGAAGAATTGAGAGTAATGTCAGTGCGAGTACAAGTTTTTTCATAGTAATTGTCCTTTTTTTGTGATTTATAAAAGTTTGTCTAAAAAATTGAAGTGTTAAATATAGGTCTTTATTTACATATTGCAAAAGCTATCAACAATATCTGGATATTTTTATGTGAATGATAATTAATGGACTTCATTTATACTAGATAGTGCTTGACTGAAAAGTCTTTTTCGCTTCGCCAGAAGACTTCTCGTGCACTGTCTATATATATAGTAAAGTAATCATGTACACCTAACTAATGGCATAAACGCCTACTTGTTGAAAAAATAACTGAGACAGAAATGTAAAAGGAAAGATATTGGAGTCATTCTATTGCTGCAGGAGATAGAAACTGGCTTGAAAAATTGCCGGATACCAGTAATTTTAAACGACAAAAATCATATCTTCCGGTTTTGTCTATTATAAAAAAGGAATTAGGGGAGGGGGGATTTCGGAAATAAAAACCATTTTGTAAAATAAGCAAACAACTTTCCAATGAAAAACGCTTTGCTATAGGAGAACTCTTAAAGCATAGAGTTCAATTTTGAAAAATTTAACTCTCAATTAAATAAATGAAGTTTTTACCAAAATAATTTGACTTAGTGCACGACCGGAAAGCAGTGAAGGAAAATCGAGAAAATAGCAAAAAAACAGACCTTTATCTCTTGACACCATGCTGTTTGAGAATAAAATGAAAATAAGGGAAAATCAAAATTCCTATTAGTTAATTAAAAAACGGATTTTTTATGAGAAAAATAAAAAAAACAATTGGAGGCTATTTTTTTTACATAGAAAAAATATTTCAGCAGAATAATTTTTGTTTACTTTTTCTAGTTTTGTTCTCTCTACTTTTCTTATCTTTTTTTATTGATAAAGCTTTTTCGCTTGATGCTCCATTGTTTCTTTGGACAGCAAAACATATATCTACAGATCCTCTATCTTTTTATGATTTATCTGTCAATTGGTATGGTTTTTCACTACCTATGTATGAAATAAATCAAAATCCTCCTTTGGTCGCGTATTATATTGCTTTGTCGAGTTTATTTTTTGGGTGGAGCGAAATAGCTTTGCATATTGCTTTTATGCTACCTGCTATCATGTTAATTGTCGGAATTTTTTATCTTGGCAAACTTTTTTCGAATCATTCTTTGCTTCCCAGCCTTATTGCTTTGTTATCTCCAGTTTTTCTTGCTTCTGGAACGATGTTAATGTCAGATATTTCAATGCTGGTTTTTTATGTATGGTCTATTCTCTTTTGGATAAGAGCCATAAATGAAGAGAAAAATCTCTTTTTCTTTATTTTTTCTTTATTAGCATCCTGTGCTTTTTTATCAAAATATTTTGGATTGACACTTATTCCTCTTTGTTTTGTTTATGCCATTCTTGATAGAAAAAAAAATTGGTAAATGGGCATATTTCTTATTATTGCCTTTGCTAATAGTATTTTTGTATCAAGTATTGGGATATATACTTTTTGGGACTTGGCTTTTAAATAATGCAACTGGGCATGCTTTGACATATTCGTTTTTTGATACTTCCTTAATTGAACGGACTTTTCAGGGATTCTCATATACCGGAGGATGTTTTTGCTGTGTCATCTTTTTATCTTTTTTACTATGGAAGAAACAACATTTTTATCTTTGGTTGCTTTTTCCTTTAATTCTTTTTTCTTTTTTATATCTTTTATTTATAAGTAAACTACTTCATTCATATCTTGCTGCTAGCGGAAACACTTTGTATTTACTGCAATTTTCTATTTTCGTAACGGGTGGAATACAACTACTTTCTTTAACTTTTTTGGAAATGAAAAGGGATCTTTCTCCAAAAAATATACTTTTAGGGTGCTGGATTTTAGGCACATTTATTTTTTCGACATATTTTAATTGGTGTACAAATGCAAGAACTCTTCTTCCAATGTTACCTGCCGTAAGTATTTTACTTATTAGAAGGCTTGATTTCCTCTATAATCTGAAAAAACGAAAAACCAAAATTTTATTTTTACTTTTTTTGATGCCAATAACTTTAACTTCACTCTTTATCGGTTATGCCGATAAAAAAAATGCCAATGCACAAAAGATTGTTGCTGAAAAAATAACTCATGCGCTAAAGGATTATTCAGGGGAAATCTATTTTCAAGGACATTGGGGTTTTCAATATTATATGGAAAGTTTGGGACATATTCCATTTAATATAAATAAGCCACAAGTAAAAAAAGGGGATATTATTATTTCTCCTTTAAATAATACGAATGTAAAATCCCTAGGGGGAAAATACTACTGGAGTATTGGAAGTTTGCAGATAATTCCATGTCCTTGGCTGACAACACATTCAAGGAAAAATAAAGTAAGTTTATATTCCGGCTATTGGGGATTATTACCCTTTGTTTTTACAAAAGTAGAGCCGGATCTTTACATGATTTCTATCTTTGGAAATTTTTCTTCTGATAAAGAAGCTATGGCTTTTTTTCAGGAGAATTGTTTTTTTCCTTAGAATTTATTGTTTTTTTTTGGGTTAGATGTAATTTGAAATTTTTTGAGAGGAACAAAAAGCAATTTGAAAAAAGTCTTTCTGGTATGGACAAAATAAGGATTATAGATTAGTTTGATTTTGAATTTACTGTTGGGAAAATTACTATATTAACAAACCCGGATTGGATTTGATACTTTAACCTCAAACAGACATCCTCTAGGATCCAGAATAATAGTGTATATCTAGTCAAATCATCAAAAATCATCAAAAATCATCAAATTATTCATTTTTAGAGTTGTTTCTTTTGTTTTTATTTGATATAGCATGTTTTATTTTTAATTAGTGAAGCATACTATATCACAGGGAAAATAATGGAAAATATTTATTTATCAGAACAGTTATGGCAGTTTTGGATGCAGGAAAGATTTTACTTTTTAAAGATATTGAAGAGAAAAAGGATTGTTCTAAAATAACAATTCGTCGTCATTTAAAAAAGTTAAAAGCAATATCAAGTTATAATAAAAAATGGAAGTATTATACTTTGTTAAGTATCGCAAATTTTGATTCGAATGGTTTGTGGTTTTGCAAAGGTGTGTTTTTTTCAAAATATGGTAATTTAATAAGAAACATTGTAGATTTAATTGCGTCATTAGAAAAAGGTTTTTCAGCAGAAACGTTTAACCCACTTAAATTTCAATTTTATTCACTCTTGCGTAAAATAGAGAAACGTTTAGATTTTCATAGACGAAAGATTAGCGCTAAGTATATATACTTTTTAAATAATGCAGAAAAACAAAAAAATCAAATAGTAGAAAGACAAGTAAATGCAAGCGGAATAACCGATTCAGTTGGTATTGTAATCTTAGTAGCATTTATAAAAAATCCAAAACTTGATATTGAAAGACTTCATTCTCAACTAAGCTCACAAAAAAATTATATTTACTTGAAAGAACTTACGGAATTTTAAAAATATTATGACGTCTTAAAAAAAACTCAAATTTTCAGGCGATCACAGTATTAAACAATTTAAAGAATAAATTTTGCAATAGTTTTTCTTCTCAAAAATTATTTGATATCCCTCCAATAATACCATCTTCCCTTTGATATATAATTGTCCTAGCTATAGAAATAAATTAAATGTTCTGAAAACAAAACTCGGAAAGTCTATACTTTACGCATTGGTGAATTTATGGCAAATAATAAATTTAGTTCATCTGGTAAATGTAAAGGAAATAGAATTTTAGGAGGAGAGGATATAAAAGAACTTGTTCCTGCTAATAGTATTTATGGATATGATCTGCTTATTTATATTGGTAGGTCAATTCTATAAAGCATTTACAAGCAACTGAGATACAAATGTTACTTTAAAAAGGATTACAATATTCCTTAGTGTTAGCGAAATTGAATATCCTGCAAAAAAAAAATATTGTTTATCTTGCCGAAATCCAAAGATGATTTTTTTCAGATCCTATAAAAGTTAGAAAAAAAATGGCAAAACAAAATTCATTCAACCTCAAATAATGAATAATATTACGGAGCAAATGCTTAGAAAATTAACAAGAGATAACAAAAGAAAAACAGGAGATAATTCAATTAACAGAACAAGTTTAAGGAATGGTTGAAGATATACCATTAATTAGAAACTGATAAAGTAATAAATATATGAAAATGATACTAGGAAAGAGTAAATCTAAAGTTGATTTATTAGCAGAAATTAATTCTAAGAAAATTACTAATAAAATGAATATTTTAAAAGAAGCAAACAATCAAATTTCCAAAAAATTAAGAATTAGATTAAACTCTCATAAAAGTTATGATAACTTAAATTTGTTTTTGGATTAGCGTGTAATCCAATACAGTTTTCTGAACATAGATAAAAA
>JAYEIY010000056.1:0-3271 GCA_034660375.1 Verrucomicrobiota bacterium | reverse complement strand
AAACGGAGATTCTTGTTTAAGAATTGACCTTAGATGAGGTGGAATAATATCCTGGATAAAAAAAGGGAATCTGAGTTGCTCGATAACTTGGAGCTCTGGGGAAAAGGTTTTTGGCTCTTTAAAAACCTTTTCGTGCATGCTCTATTTAATAGAATTTTCTAATAGATTAAAAGGCATTATCCTAAATAATGCAGTTGGATAAAACTTTTTAGCAGACAAGGCAGTGAGCCGAGCAGTATAAATAATACTGCGAGGCGAAACTAACGCAGTATATGAACAAGTTTTGCCAACCCGTAGGGTGAAAATGCCGTTGAAAATAATTTTGCATTTAACCCAAAGGGTGAACACCTAAAACCACATAACTCTCTGGAAACAAAAGAGATACAGCCCTAAATATATTTTTACTGCGTTTTCTAGGATTATACACCATTAAAGATGGTGTAATACTAATTGTTTCTTTCTTCTTTGAGTACCCCGGCTCCTGTGGATGTCATCGTAAGTCCTGTATGAAGGACCCCTTTTTGTGATTGTAAATTGCTAGTAAGATGTTTTAATTTTTCTGAAGCGCCCTTGATCATTATCATTTCTGCACAAAGACTGTGAGAAATATGAATATGAGTGGAAGCTAAAACCAAGTCGTGATACTCATGCTGAATATCTGTTAATTTTTCGCTAAGCTTGCTTGCATGATGATCATATATAAGCGTTATCGTTCCCACGACTTCCTTGTCCTGTTCCCATTCTTCCTCAACAAGTATATTTCTTATTGTGTCCCTAATAAATTCGGAACGATTGCTGTAACCATTTCTCTCAACTAAACTTTCAAGCTTATTGAAAAGTCCCTCTTCCACTGAAAAACTTAATCTCACAAGATTTGACATGTTTTTTTCCTTTTTTTGAAAATTTGCGTTGACAGGTATTGCTTCTCCATTAAAATAATTCCGGTATTACGAAAGATAAAAAAAGTAATATTAACAATTTCGGCATGGAACCTAGAATGAATAATCTATCAAAAGTTTTTTTAGTTACAACGTTTTTATTCTCTTTAAATTCAAAGGCACACTTTCAGGTAATTAAGGCAGGGAGTGATGTTATTAATGACATTTCTATTTCTCAGCGGATAGATTTATCTTTTATGCATCCTATGGAACAGACATATATGCCAATGAAAAGGCCAGAAAAATTTGGAGTTATGCTGAATGGGAAAAAGAAGGATCTCGCTGAGTTATTAAAGAAAAAAATTGAAAAGGGAAAAAGTGCTTGGTATGCCCAGTACAGCTTTAAAATGCCTGGTGACTACATTTTTTATGTAATTCCTCAGCCCTATTGGGAACCTGCAGAGCAGAAAATGATTATACATTACAGTAAGTTGATTGTGGATGTTCTTGGTGCAGAAGATGGATGGGATGATATGATAGGCTTTCCTGTTGAGATTAAGCCGCTTTCGTGTCCCTATAGTCTCTATAAAGGCAATATTTTCAGGGGCATAGTAAAAAGGAATGGCAAAGCGGTTCCTTTTGCAGAGATTGAGGTGGAGTTATTTAATAATCAAGGAGCACTCTGTGCACCTTCTGATGTTTATATAACTCAGGTAATAAAAGCAGATTCTTTAGGAGTTTTTTCTTATGTGTTTCCCGTGAGTGGCTGGTGGGGTTTTGCGGCATTGCTTGATGGAGACAAAACAATGAAGAATCCCGAGGGTAAGTTGGTTGATGTTGAGTTAGGTGCTGTTCTGTGGTTAAAAGTTGAGCCTATTAAAAAATAATTTTATTAACTTTATTTTATGCATATTTCAGAAGGTTTATTAAGTGCTCCTATTCTTGTTTCTGGGGGAGTTGTCGCAGTTTTAGGGACATATTTTGGGCTTCGCAATTTAAAAGACGAAGATATACCTAAGACAGCTGTTTTTACTTCTGCATTTTTTATAGTTGGGCTCATTCATTTTCCTTTGGGAGGAACCAGTGTTCATTTAACTTTGAATGGTCTCTGCGGGATTGTCCTGGGGACTGCGGTTTTTCCCGCAATATTAATTGCATTATTTTTGCAGGCATTGCTTTTTTCACACGGAGGATTAACTGTTTTGGGGGTAAATACTGTGGTTATGGCTTTCCCGGCTTTATTATCATATTTTATTACCCATCCTATTCTTAAAAAAAAATCTTTGAGCGAAACCATATGGTTTTCTCTGGGAATGTTTGCAGGAGGTCTTTCCTGCCTCTTAAGTATGATAATAACTGTGCTTGCATTATATTTTACAAACTCTGACAGATTTAATATTGCTATCAAAATTTTTATTTTTACAAATCTTCCTATTCTTTTTATAGAGGCCTTAATTACGGGTGGCGTACTTGTCTTTCTTCGTAGGCTAGGACTTGCTCATAAGATTGCAGCTACGGCATCTAGCCTAAAGAAATCCGTTATCTCAAATACTAAAAGTATTTTATGTATTCTTTTCTTTTTATTATTTGCCTTTTCTGCCTCTGCACACAAAATCAATATTTTTGCAGCCGAGAACGGAGATATTATTAATGGCTATCTCTATGCTCCCGGGGGAATCCGAATAAAAAATGCAGAAGTCAGCATCTTATGTAAAGGGAAAAGAGTTGAAACCATTTTTACTGATAATAAGGGCGAATTCAGCTATAAACCAGATTCGACAGGAGAATATCTTTTTCAATATTCTATTGAAGGACACATGGCAAAATGCAAGGTAGCTGGAATGCAGAACTCCACATATCAATATCTATCCCCAAGCTCTCAAAAACAATCTCCCGAAAATCATGAATTTCATATGATTATCAAAAAAGAGGTAGAAAAAGCTATTTATCCATTGCGTCAACAACTTGAAGAAATTAAATCTGAGTTAAGATTTCGTGATATAATTGGTGGGGTTGGGTATATTTTGGGATTTTTTGGTCTTTATTCTTTTTTATACAAAAAAAAGGGCAAAAAAGATGCTTCCGATTGAAGACATAGGTGAACTTGATTCATATATACATAGGCGTGATCCAAGAGTGAGGATTCTGGTATGTTTATTTTTTTCTGTATTTATTGCGATGACCTCTTCTATCTGTACTGTCTTGTGTGCATTATTTTGTTCAATAACCTTTTTTATTCTTGCAAAGATTTCTATATCCAGAGTCCTCTTGGACGAATTCTTGGACTCAATTTTTTTTTACTCTCTCTCTTTTTTGTAATTCCGTTTTCGACAACAACAGGTGAAGAAAAGATCTTGTTTTATATCTTTGGCTATCCTTATTACAAAGAGAGT
>JAYEIY010000055.1:0-3290 GCA_034660375.1 Verrucomicrobiota bacterium | reverse complement strand
ATGATGATATGCAAAGTACTTTATTTTTGCATGAGGATATGCAAAGTACTCTTTTTTGCATGAGGATATGCAAAGTACTCTTTTTTGCATGAGGATATGCAAAGTACGGTTTTTTTGCATGAGGATATGCAAAGTACGGTTTATTTTGTCCTCGCAGATATCAATGAATTCAGCCTCTACATCTGGGTGATTAACGCATACTGACATCATATATCCTCCTTTTTAGGATTGGCTTAATTAAGAATCTATGCAAAACATTTAAAATAGAAGCTGTGAATTCTGATTCTCTACTGTAAAAATGGAGGTTTTACGCACTTCATTGGAATCTGTATCCTTGTAGTCGAATATTATTTTCTAAGAATTGACCTTGAATGAGGTTGAATAATTTTAAATTGTTCACAACACCAAATTTGCGGTTACTTCTACATTCCAGTGGGAATATCAATAAATTCGCATTGAAGATCGAATTTTTTTTGGATTTTTTTCATCAGTGCTTTTAGGCCGACAGTTTCGGTTTTGTAATGTCCTGCTGCGACAAGAGGGATGCCTGTTTCTATTATTGTGTGATAATGTGAATGTTCGAACTCACCGGTTAGCAGTACATCAAGATTATGTTTTGCTGCATCAGATATGCAATCTGCACCTCCTCCGGAGACAATCCCTATGGTTTTTAGCTTTTTCTCTGAAAAATTCTGGATTGTGATACATTTGGTATTAAGAAGAGAGGAAATTTTTGCAATTAATTTTTTCCCTGTTGTGGGAGTAGGGAGATTTCCCATAACTCCAATTAAGGAACCTGCGTACTCCGCAAATTTTTTCTTATTTTTAAGGTTGAGCATATCTGCAAGAACAGCATTGTGTCCACAGTCTTCATGTGCATCTAATGGAAGGTGAGCAGCATAAAGAGAAATGTTATTTTTGAGCAGTGATGCAATTCTATCGGAGGTAATACCAGTCAGTCTTTTTAAATTATCTCCCCAACTCAATCCATGATGAACTATAAGGTAGTCAATATTCTGCTGTGCAGCCAGTATGAATAGTTCATGACATGCATCGACTGCAAATCCGATTTTATTTATATTGTTTGTACCGGAACTTTCTATTTGCAGACCATTGTTAGAGGCATCTTTTGGAAAATCTGCAATTTTAAGGAAGGAATCAAGAAATGTGGTTAACTCTTTTTTCGTAGTCATAATTAGGGCTTTTCAATAATAGATTTATATTTTTTAAATTTGGTTAAATCTTTGTCAGAAAATTTGGCTGACACTGTGTTCTGTGGGATTTTAGAATTTTTCAAAAAAAATGTGAAATTTGTGAACTGATTAATGTCTTCTATTTTTAATAAATTATTATCTACAGAGATAAGGTTTGTTGCTTGTAAATTAAGCAAGATCTTCTTAACCAGCGTTTCCTTTATTCCGAGATCTTCTGATATTTCTTTTGTTGCTTTATGGAAGGATAGAACAGAGTTCTTTTCTTTTAACTCTCTGTATATCAAGCGAAGTTGTCTGAGTATAAATGCATTACAATTACTAGTAAGATGTGGATTTACTTTTGCATTGGATTTTTTTAATCTTTCTGTTATGGTTAAAATTGTTTTTTCCATGTAGGGAGGCAGTTTTCTTAAATTGCCTTCAAAAATTTCTTTTGTGAGTATTGTTACCTCTGTTTCTTCAATTGCTTTGACACTTGCGGAGCGTGGTTCATTGTTAAGAAGTGACATTTCGCCAACTATATCTCCATCTCCTATTATTGCCAGGCTGACAGGTGTTCCATTTCTATCTTGAAGAACTTCCAATTTTCCCCTGAGGATTGCATAGGCCTCCTCTGCATAGTCGCCTTCTTGCATCAAAAACTGTCCAGGAGTAAAGAGTCTTTTATCCGTTGATATCCACTTCCCGGCAATAAGGTCATCAATATCCATTGCCAATTCAGAAACAGTCTGATATCTATTATCTTTATTAAGCGCCATTGCTTTTTCGATAATCCTACAAACTTCCTTTGGGATCTGTCTTGAGGGAGCTCTTACGTCGGGTGGAATAAGATCTCTTTTTGTTGCCATTATTATTACATCCATAATAGACTCTGCAAGATATGGAGGTTCCAGAGTAAACATGTGGTATAGGGTGGCTCCGAGTAAAAATATATCACTTCTAAAATCCAGTTCTTCCGGATTTCCTCTTGCTTGTTCTGGTGAAATAAAAGCAGGTGAGCCTCTGACAATTCCTTTTTTGTCTGTAGATAATTGCTTCATTGCTTCTATTATTTTCGGAGTGAGGTGATGTTCTTCAAACTTGTCTTCGGAACCAATAAACTTTGCTAATCCCCAGTCCATCAACAATACCTCTCCATACTCTCCAACCATAATATTATGTGGTTTTATATCGCGGTGTATAATGCCTTTTGAGTGAGCATATGAGGTGGCATCACATACTTTCCTAAAAATACCGAGCATTTTGTAGAAATTGTATTTGGATAGATAGATAGGATTATGATATTCCAGTTCAGTCATAATATCTATGAGTGCCTCACCTTTTACCAATTTCATTGTAAAGAAAAGCCCCATCTGGTCTGTTAAACCGATATCATGAACAGGAATTATGTTAGGATGCTCAAGTGCTCCTGTAATCTTTGCTTCAGCAATAAAATTTTGTAGCGTATCAAAATCTTTTTTATATTTAGGCAGGATTACCTTGAGCGCAGAGATTCTTTGCAAATCTTGATCAAGAGTTTTGAAAATAGTACCCATTCCGCCAGAAATAATTTTGTCTAGCAATTGATATTTCTCATTATTCAGTTTTCTGTTTATAGAATTACTGTAACAGGCTTTTTCTTTACGGGTGGCTTTGTATGGTTTTGTTTCTGAATTATTAGATGCAGGCAATGGCTTAAGTCCCTTCAATTTATGAAAGAGAGAGGAAAGGACATCTGCATTGGATGGTTGAATCTTATGTTTATTTGTATCTATAATAAGAGTTTCAACCGCTCTGAATGTTTCCTGCACACTTTTTGTAACGCTTTCTTTTTTTGAGAATTTAGGCATTTTTATTTTTTTATGAAAAATGATAAAAAAATGGGACAAATTAAACAGCATGACATGACAATAGCATCTAAAATAAAAAAAGTACAGTGCAATAGTTGAAAAAGTGTTAATTTTTGCTAGTTTGCTCACCTTGTTGCAGAAAATTACGATTAGCAATATTATTTTTTCAAAAAAAAAAAGGCAAAGAATTATGGCAAAATCTAAGGAATTTAAAACGGAAGTAAAAGAACTACTTGATCTGGTCACT
>JAYEIY010000054.1:0-3298 GCA_034660375.1 Verrucomicrobiota bacterium | reverse complement strand
TGCAACGCAAATCCTCAAAAAAAAGAAAATTTATTCTTTTCGTTTTGTTTCCTATTACTGTATTTATTGCACTTGTTTTCTTCTTTTACAAAGGTGAGAAAACCTCCAACTCCTCTCAAAATACAAAATTTCAACAAACTATAGAAAGGAAACAGACAGGAGTTGTTTTGCCAACTATACAAAAAAATAAAATAGAGGAAAAAAACACTACACAAAAACGTGAAATTCCTGTTGAAACAAAAATTGTAGATCCAAAGCAGGAACTTTTCAATCATGTAATACAGCTTGTTGAAAAGAATCCCAATAAATATGATGATGGAATAGATAAACTAAAAAAAATAAAAGAGGATTTGAGAGGAACAAAGTATTCTCGTATG
The DNA here is from genome assembly GCA_034660375.1 of Verrucomicrobiota bacterium. Classification (GTDB taxonomy): domain Bacteria; phylum Verrucomicrobiota; class Lentisphaeria; order UBA2565; family JAYEIY01; genus JAYEIY01. Next base: position 2,921 of record JAYEIY010000054.1, on the reverse strand, counting down.
GTTGATGAGAAAATCAATGAACTCCAAAAGAGAAAAAATGTAGCAGTTATGTTTGTTATGAAAATATTGAATAATCAAGCAAATATTGCTATTGATAAAAACGATTTTGATGGAGCAAAAAAGATTTATAGTTCCTATTTTGGAAAACTTGTGGCTGAAACAGCATCTTTAAGAACTACAAAAATAAAGCAAGTAGATGCTCTTAAAATGGAACATATTCAAATTATAGAGCAACAGAAAATGAAAAATGAAAAACAAGTTAATGCATTTTACAGGACTCTTACAGAACTTATTTTTAGGGATAGATTATCAAATGCTTATAGATTCTCTCAAAAAATAAAGAGTAATCCTAAAATAAAAGAATTAATTAATTTGAAAGAAATTGATGGCATAATCAAAGAATTACTCAATTCTCCAGCATTGTTAGCGACGACTTTTAAATCAGATATTGATAAAGAAAAATTCTTTCAGTTAAAAACAGGTAAAACAAAATTAAAGATAACAAAAATCTCTAGTTCAAAGTTTACTGCTGTACAAACAATTGAAGCAGAAACTATGGGATATAATTTAAAACTTGCAGATTTTGCTGATTCAGAATTGATTCCGAGAATATCAGAAATAAAATCAAAATATAATAATTATACCCGTGGATTTCTTGTTTTAAAAATGAAAAAATCTGATCTTGCAAAACACTTTTTTTCTCAGGAATCTTCCCCTCTTTCAGAAATGCTTCTGCAAAGATTAAAGAAATGAGACTTCTCTAATTTGGAAATGTTTTTCAAGAGGTTACTTTAGACACATAAGATTTTTTCTACTGTTATCTCATATTGAGAATGATTTTAAATGTTGTTTTCTCAAAAAATAATTGCAACAGAAACAGGCAGTGTATGAAAAGCCTTCGAACGAAGTGAAAAAGACTTTTCCTGCAATGTCTAACAAATGGATTTTTTGATTCATGTTATCTTTTTTATCTCCCATAATATTTTCATTTCTTGGATTGTTGGTTATTCCGATAATTCTGCATCTGATGAATAGGCAACTACCTGTCAGAAAACTCTTTCCGTCTATACGTTTTATCAAAAAAGGAAAGATTTTTCAGCACGGTAAAAAGGGACTTTCAGATATATTACTACTCGTTTTACGTCTATTATGTTTGGCTTTACTTATATTAGCTTTTGCCGTACCCATTTTTAAAATATCTAAAGGGAATCTCTTTTCTGCAGATCAGATTCTCATTTTTTGTGATGCAAGTGTAAGTATGAAGAGGTTTGGACGTAAAAAGGTTATTAACCAAGTAGAAAAAATAACAAAGAAGTACAATAAAAGCATAATTGGAGTTATTATAAGTTCAAATAAAGTGTTATCCTGCAAACTTTCTTCTCCTGATGATGCGCTTTCGTTTGTAAAAAAAAACTATGAAATAAGTAACGCTTCGGGACTCCATTCTCTAGCCTTGGCAAAAATTCCTGAAATATTAAAATGGAATACTGTAAAAAAAATAATTGTAGTATCTGATTTTCAGACGACAGACTGGGATGCAAATAAATTTACTAAACTTGATATCAATGCAAAAACAGAATTCTATAATTTAATGGATAATTTTGAGGAATATGAAAATGTTTCCATTCAAAATGCAGAAATTATCCAGAATCTTGAGCAACGAAATATGCTTGTTACTATTAAGAATTTTTCTAATAAAAAACAAGCCGTTTCACTTTCCTGTGCCGAGATTTTAGGAAATATACAATTGTCTCCACAGGAAACTTCTCAAATTATTCTTGATTTGAAAGATGTGCAAACCTCCGAGCTTTGTGTGAAATTAAAGAAAAAAGACGATTATCTTGCAGACAATAGCTACTACGTGTGGGGAGGGCTTAAAAAACCAATAAATATTATGTTTTTTGTCCCCTTTTTGCATGAACCTCAAAAAAAAACAGAACTATTCTTTATTAAAAAATCGCTTGAGATACAGGATCAAAATAATCGACAACTTCTTTTTGAACAGGAAGATGCTGATATGTTTTTTTCGGTAAATCTATTAAACTATGATGCCATTTTTTTCTTGGGAGCAGGGGGCTATCTTCATAAGGATGGATTGAAAAGGATTAAGAATTTTTTGGAGGAGGGAGGTCTTCTAATCTCAACACCTGGAGATAAATTTCAGAGTTTTGTGTTTTCTCTTAATAAATTAAAAATGATTTCAGAAAGATATATTGGGTTAAAAGACACCCTTAATAATAATAGTCTACCGTACTACATAGGTCTATCTGAAAACAAAAATAGAATAACCAATCTTTTTAAAGGAACACGGGAAAAAGAATTTTTAGAGTTTCCTGTATTTAAGTATTTTAAACTAAATAATACTGTCAAAAAAAATACAGTCCTTCTATTTGATAATAATGATCCTGCATTATTACATTATTCTCTTGGAAGGGGAACCTTTTTTCTTTGGACAAGTGCTCTGACTTCTTCGTGGAGTGATTTTCCTATTTCAACATCATTTCTTCCTATTATGCATGCACAATTAGCAGAGTTGTCTGAAGAAACCAGTGGTATTACAGAAATCTACTGTGGAGACTCTTCAAAAAATAAAAATATTAATCCCAAACTTCTTTTGAAACCTGGAGTTTTTAAAATAAATGATACCCCATGGCAGGTGAATATTGATAGAAACGAATCTGTAGTTGAAATAGCAGACCTATTTGCAATAAAAACTATCCTGGAGGGTAAATGTCACGTTGAAAAGCAAAAAAATCTAATTAGAAAAGAAAGAAATAAAAATGATACAAAATTATGGTTGTATTTTATTGCCACAGCACTCATAATATACATATTAACCATGATAGTTGAATCATTAAAAATTAGTGAGTCCGTGAGTCAGTGACTAAAATCATTAAATCCTTAAATCATTAAATCCTTAA
>JAYEIY010000053.1:0-15775 GCA_034660375.1 Verrucomicrobiota bacterium | reverse complement strand
TTCTGTACTATTCTCACCTTTGATAAAAATCATCATTACTGAAATAGCAAAAACATGAAAAACCAAAGAGAGTATTGGACCGACAAGCATCTCTCTGAATTTACGTCTGCGGTATTCTTCAAGTATTGCCACTATCTCCGAGTCTTCAAGAAGTTCTTCCTCTTCGAGAACCTCTTCTCCTTCTTCATAATGTTCTTCTGACATAATTTTTTAATTGGTTAATTAATTAATTGGTTAATTGAGTAATTGAGTAATTGGGTAATTAGTTAATTGGGTAATAAGAACGCAATTTTAGAATTCCCAAATTCTAAAATTCCACAATCAGACAGTGTACGAAAAGCCTTCGAACGAAGTGAAAAAGGCTTTTAGTGCAATGTCTAATTACTTAAGCGTGACAACATTAAGTTTTGTTAGTCCGCTACCTTTGCAGAGGTCAAGTAAAGCTATGAGTTCTTTATTGTATGCAGCAACATTGGTTTTGACCATTACAGTCATATCTGGGTCAAGTTCACCGAGATATTGCAGTGTTTTTTTTATAGACTCTAGGCTTTGTGGTGTTCCTTTTAAAATATATTGATTTGGATGAACTTCAATATCAAGCAAATCCGGAGGCTCTTCCTCTGTTGTTTGAGCAGCGCTAGGAGATGGCAGATTTACTGCCATGTGTGCTTCTGGGATAACATCTTTAAAAGTAACAATAAAATAGATCAACAGTAGAAAAACCACATCAATCATAGATGACATTGGCGGTTCGCCTGACTGTTCATCTCGGAGTCGTTTAGCCATAATATTTCCTCATACTTATTAATTTTTTGTCGAAAGTGCGGATAGTTTTATGCGATATAGACCTGACTTCCCCACAATTTCGATTATTTTATCAATTTCATTAAATTTTGTCAATGCATCTGCTCTAACCACAATAGGCACATCATTTCCAACCTGATTTACGGTTGATGCAAGTATATGATGTAAATCTGTAAGAGAAAGAGGTTGTGTGGCAATATTTATATCACCTGACGCTTTCACATTTATACTAATCGCTCTAGGGTCTTTTTTCTTTACTGGATCTACATATTTTGCCTGAGCCAATTTTATTGTCATATCCAGAACTTCCTCATCCATATTTGCAGTAACAATAAAAAAGATAATAAGAAGGAATACAACATCAATCAGTGAAGATACCGGTGGTTCTATACTATCATCTTGTCTTCGTATATTAGCCATTCTAACTCCTGTTAAGTGATTTCAAGTAATTCTTATTAATAAAACTCTGCACGAAAAGGTTTTCAAAAAGTAAAAAGCTTTTCATACAGGCTCTGCGTACGTTGAAAATCAGAGCTTTTAAACTTTATTTGAGATAAAAACTGATTCGTTAATAATAATTTTAAGTGTATTTGCTCAAAAAAACAACTGCAAATAGAAACAGACAGTGTGAGAAAAGTCTTCGAGCAAAGCGAAAAAGACTTTTCGTGCAATGTCTAATTAGAATTAATACTCCTATTCTTCCTCTTCTACTTCTGCGTCACGAAGTATTTTCACTAAATCAATAACAGTTGCTTCTGTTTCAAGCAACAAACGGGTTGCATAGTTTTTAATAATAGCAAACCCCACAAGTGCCGGGACAGATATCAGCAGTCCCACACAGGTAGTCCATAGAGCTCCAGAAATAGATTTTGCAAGTACTGCAGCTTTTGCTGCACCACTGGCAGACGCTAAGCCTGCAAAAGCACTTACCATACCTACTACGGTTCCAAGCAGTCCAAGCATAGGAGCAATCTGTCCACATAAGTTAAGATAATTTATTTTCTGCATTATTTTTTCTGTTTCCAGATCTGTTGCAGCAGTAATGGAGTCCTGTATTACTTCAAATCCTTCTGAAATATTATTAAAACCAGACATCAGAATATTTGATAAAGATCCTGGGTTCACCTCACATGTTTGTATTGCGGCATCCAAATCTCCTTCATCAAGAGACATCCTAATCCCTTCAACCAGGTCTTCAGGAAGCATTTTTTCTCTTTTTACATCTTTAATCCCATCAATTATTAACCATAAGGTGCCAAGAGATGTTGAAAAAATCATTAACCAGATAAATTTATCAACAAGTGTTCCCCCAAAAACAACACCCGCAAATCCTCCCCCTGAGTCCTTTTGTTGTGCTTGTCCTGCTGGAGCATCGGCGACACCATCCTGTGCCATACTATCAATAGTTGCAAATGAGATTAAAGTAGCAATTATTAGAGTTACGAACCAAAAACGATATTCCTTTTTCATGTGTTGTCCTTTTTTAGTTATTATTTTTAATTTTTTTGTATTAATTGATTTTTATGCAAAGCATTCACAAAAATACTTCATTTTCTTTATATTTCAAGATTATTTTAAAACTATATTTTTTTTTACTGGAGATTACATGAAAAGGCTTTTTACTTAGTTCAAAGGCTTTTTATGTAGTATCTAATTATCTCATGTTTTTGAAGCTTGCAGCCCTTGTATCGCCCATACTTTCAAGGAGTTTTACAACCTGTGTCCTTGCTTCTTTTCTGTGTACTGCAGCTGATCTATCATTAGGGGAAATAAGCAGTAATGTTTTAAGATATTCAAGGACAGCATCTCTTTTATTCCCTTTGTCTGCAAGAATCTGTCCTCTTGCATTAAATGAGAATGCTGCAACAGATGCCTTATTCGATTTGGCAAGAGCAGCCAGTTCTTTTTCAGCCTGGTCTTTTTTACCCATGGCAAAAAGAGCTTCCACTATCCCCTGTTGTAGATCCATTACATAGTTTCCGCCATAGCGTTTATTTTGTTTAAATGTTAATAACGCTTGAGACGCTTTTTTCTGTTTAAGGAGAGAGTTTCCTTTTACATATGCGGCAAGGCCTCCCCATCCTAAAAATTTATATGCACTAAGCATTTTATCTGCGAATGCAATTGCTTTATTATATTGCTGTTGTGAATAGAGTTGTTTAAGATAATTAATTTTTTTTGCAGGTTTAGGAATAATAGCGCTCTTGTATCGTCCTCTTTTAATTATTTGCGATCCTCCGCCTCCAGATAGTTTTAGGGTAAGATTTCCTTTAGAGTCGACCTTTATTGCTGCACATTTTGTAACTCTGCCATTAGTCAATATTACCTTGCATTGGGAATATGCGGAGATTGATGTTAATAATACTGCCGTTAACAGAGTAACGCTTAGAACTTTTCTCATTGTTTTCATAGATATTTTCCTTATTTATTTGTTTCTGTTTGTGGTTTTATTTTAGATTTAGGGGTAAATTTTGCATTTGGGAGTTTTCCTATCTCTTCAAAGAACATACCTTGGGGATAGAATTTTCTATATTCATTTTGCATATTTTTTGTTTTTTGTTTTTCTCCTATGAGAGCAAATGCCTTTGCACTTTCATAATATGCTTCTTCTAAAATTGGTTTATTTTTTTGCAAGTTCTTATCAGCAAGCATAATAATCTGCTGTAATTTTGAGAGTCCTAGTTTTATTTTCACCTCTTTTCCCCATTTTACCAGGGCTTTTCCCATTTCAAGAGATGCTTCATTGGCTACGACATCATCTTGTGCATTTTTGATAATATCTCCAAAATCAAGTATTGCACTATTATAGTCAGGATCCTTTTTGTTTGCTTTTGCAATACCTGAATTCATTTTTGCTTTGAAATAAAAACCTGTTTTACCATTGAATTCAAATAAGTCTTTATAGGCTATAACAGCCTGGTCAAAATTTGCTAAGAAAAAGTGTGCCTGAGCAATTCTGAAGAGCGTTGCTTCCTTTTTATTTTGTAATTCTTTATAGTTGGGATTTTTCTTATTTTTTATACGTTCAAGAAGTATTTTGTTTGCTTTAAGGGCTATTTCAGGCAATTTTTTTAGTTTTTCTTTTCCTGGAATATATGCAGCAAGACTCTTGTTAGCGATAAATGAGATATTTGCGGTAGGATATGCCTTCGGTGTCTTTAGAACGTCCTCGAATGTTTCTGTTGCTTTTTTATAGTCATTTATTTCAATATATGCTCTTCCAAGATTGAACATAGCAGGTTTAATGGTTTTATCTCCGGGGTATACTTTTTTTAGAGTAGTGAGATAGCCGGCTGCTTTTTCAAAGTTTTTAAATTCTATATGAATTGTACCAATTCTTGCCAGGTTTGCGGGGGCTTGCTTGGATTTGGGATACAGCTTCAGGAATTCTGCAAAAAATTTGAGGGCTTGTTTTTTTAGTGCATCGAATTTTTCTTGTGTTGGTTTTATACTTTTTTGAATATCTACTATTTTCTTTTTGGCTTCTTCTATAATTTTTTCAGCTTTTAATTTATCTTCTTTTGCATAGTTTTTTTCTATCATGGATTTTTCTATAATCTTGTCCTTTGCGTTTTGTAGAAGCTGGACATATTGTTCATGTGTTTTTTCTAACGCTTTGAGTAATTTCTCCTTTTTTTGTTCGTCCTTTTCGCTGAGGTAATTTTTATCTATGGAATTTCTTTCAAGCCCTTTTGTAGCTACCGCTAGCTCTACATTAAGATATGCAAGTTCTTTTTCAAAAAGAGTTTTTGCTCTTTCAGCAAGAGTCTTTTGTCGTTGCAATTTTTTAAGGACTGTTCGCAAGGCTTTTAAACGAGCGTTATAGGATTTTATTTTCTTTTTAATACTTTTGGACATTGTTTCTTCATATTCATTTTTAGCATTTCTAGCTTTTATTTTTGCATTTTGCTTTTCTTTTACTGCTTTTCTCTGTGCACTTCTTGCCAAGATAAGTTTTTTCTTATCTTTTGTTTTCCGCATAGATATAACAGCTTTTTTCCATCCGATGTAGGCTTTTTTGTATTCTTTTATTGATTGGATTGCTATAATTTTCTTTTCTTTTATTTTGGTTTCAATTCCACCGAGTGCATTTTCTCCTGATTCTTTTTGGGACGTGTATTTTCCTATTTGTTTATTAATTGAATTCAGCAAGGTTTTATTTCTTTTTAGTCGTCTTGATATTTTCCGTTTTTCTTTACCAAACTGAATTTTGTAGGTATTAAACTCTATTTCTTCTCCTGAAATTCTTGCTTGTTCTCTTTCAAACTTCAATTTTGCCATTTTTTTAACATTTACTTTCTCAAGTTCTTCCAGTTTTTTCTTTTCTTCTTCAGAGACCTCTTGTTTCTCGCCATCTTTCTTTTTTTCAGTGATTTTTTCTGCCTTTTCTTTCATGAGTGGGGATGGCAGATTTATTTTTTCAGTTTTTTGTTTTGCTACGACAATTTCTCTTTCTGTTTTTGCTATAATTTCTTCGCCTGCTTCTACAATATCTTCTGCATCCTTGCCTTCGCTTTTCAGGACTCTTACTTTTTCTCTTGTCTCTGACAATTTCTCTCTAAATTGCTCCGCTCCTAAGTCATATGACCAAGCAATATAGCTTGTTGCATTTTCTTTAATGCTCGCGAGTTTATCTTTGATCTTTTTATCTTTAATATCAAACTCCATGGGATTATCTTTTGATGTCCATGTGAGGATGTCTTTAAAATGTTTTACAGCCTCTTTTGTATCTCCGCTCATCATTAGTTGTTCTGACGCACGGAATTTGGCTTCGATTTTATCGAGGTCATATTTTCTGTCATTTTCTGTTTGTACATAGTTTAGAAATGCTTTGGTTGCATTTTCTTTATCGTCTAGGGAGTGATATATCCATCCAAGCTTATATTTTGCACGAATTCCTCTTGGGTTTGCGCCATATTTTTCTTCGAGTCTTTCATAGAGGGGAATTGCTTTGCTGTATTCTTTTCTTGCTTTAGCTTTTATTTCTTCTTTTTTAGCCTGATCTTCAATTTTTTTAGAGCTTGCAGCTATTTTAGAAGCTTTTTTGTATTGAATTTCGGCAATTTGGTATGCATATTTTGGAGAATCCGGAGAATTTGGAGAGAGGGATATGAATTTTTCTGCAGATGCTATACCTGCATTCATTAATCGTTCTTTTTCAGGGGTTTTGCCTTTTATTGCGTACGCTTTTTTAAAGAAAACGGCTGAACACATTTTACATGCTTTTGCAGTTTTTTCATGTTTTGGAAAAACTTCATACATAAACCCAAGTACAGCCTCCATTTCAAGAAGCTGTTCCTGCCGAGCATAACACATTATGAGCCAAAAGATGGCTTCGGGGCTTTTGCTACATGTACGAGAGATTCTAATAGCATCGAGATAGTATTCTGCGGCTTTTGCTAATTCTTTTTTTATGAATAGGTCTGCAGCCTGTTTCATTTTTGCTTCAAGAAGTTGACTGGGATCGGCTTTAAGGGACATTTCTATTCTTTTATCAAATTTTTCTTCGAGTGTTTTTTTACATTTTTCAAAATAAAAAGTTGCATCTGTTACATAGGGAGACGCAGGATATTTTTTTGTAACCATATAGAATTTTTTCAGTGCTTCTATGAAAAGTTTTTCAGAATTACTATTTTGTGCTTTTCCTGCTGTTGCTACGGCATTATAGAGGATTGCTCCTGCCAAAGGAGATTGATTTCTATCTCCCTGTTGCTTCATATAGGTATCTACCTGTACTAAAATATTTTCAGCATCTTTGAGTGTTTTCAATGCATCATCGTATTTGCCAAGGAGGCATTCCCCGTTTGCTTTTTCTATAAATGCACTTGCAGTTACAGCGTCTAAGCCTTTCCAGATAATTTCTTTTATCAGTTTCATCCCAGCTTCTACATCACTTTGATAGCCAGCTTTTCCACTTTCCTTTTTTTGTCTGGCAGCATCCATCATATTTTTAGCTTTCACATAGAGCATTTGTCGTGAGTTAAGACCTGCAGAGAGACGTTCAAGTATCCTTGTTGACTCTTTAGCTTTTCCGGCATCTTTAAGGATAGCAGAATATTTCATTATAGCAGTTTTGTAGTTTTTGGCATCATATTTATTTTCAGGCATTTCTTTTGTAACAGAAAAATATTCTTTGTATGCTTTTTCTGCTTCTGCTCCACTTCTATGTAGTTTAGCCAACTGTAGTCTTGAGCTGGCATAAAATAGGCTATTTTTAGAGATTTTATTAAGGAGTTCTATTCCTTTTTTCCGTTTCCCATTTTTTGCCATGAGTTCTGCCATAACGACATAGATTTTATCTTTTTTATCAGGATATTTTTTAAGGGTATTCTGGAGTTGTCTTCCTGCAAAGTCATACATTTGAATTTCGATTAGTTTTTGTGCTAGATTTATTTCCCACGAAAAGGCATCTGCCAAGACTTTTTGCGGGAATAGAGAAAGGGTAAATAAAACAGTTAGGATTACGGAGACAAGCGATCGCTGATAATATGTGCTGTATTTCAATCTTTTATTATTCATATATTATTCCTTAGAGGGGGGTTAATTTAATATCCTAAAAATCAATAAATCTTTCTTATTTTGACAAAACCAGTTGTTATTAAAGCATTTTATTTGAATCATTCTGCTTTCCATCACTGATAATAATAGTCTTACTTATTATAGTAACTTTTTCAAATCATATTTTCATGTTTTATAAATTTTGATGAGATTTATATAAAAAGAAGAAGATTTTGTAGTTAGACATTGCACGAAAAGCCTTTTTCGCTTCGCTCGAAGGCTTTTTATAGACTGTCTGGTTAAATAATTTTTGCATTAGTATTCTTTCTTGCTTTTATTTTAAATGCCAATGTGGAGTCTATAATTAACTGTAAAAAGTGAAAGATAATACAGACTATAAGGGCAGTTGTAGGAGGATTTGACAGTGCTGCGAGCACACTCATGGAAACAGGCAGAGTTTTTTGTGAACCGACAAAGAGCATTGCTATTTTGTTTTTATACGGGGTTTTGAGTAATTTTGCAGCAATATTATTGATTAGCATAAGAAGTAGATGAATAGAGATGGAGGCCAGAACTATGAGGAAAAGGCTTTTCAGACTTAATTGAGAGACTTGTTTTTGTGAGGATGATGCACTTATCCATACAATTAAAATTATGCATGTTGATGGGGTATAATCTATAATAGTTGTTTTTTTTATATCTATGTATTTGTGTATAAGATTTCCACAGATAAAGGGAAGGAAAACAATAATAATCAGTTTTATTAATAGGTTACCCGCTGAAAGAGATATATTACTTACTGATAGACATAAATAAAGCATAAGAGGAAGAGTAAATATACCTATAAAATTAAGGAATATTGTTATTAATAGTGCAGTTGCTTTATTGCCTCCGGCATTTTCAGTAATAACAATTCCTGAAGAAAGGGTGGTAGGAACAGAGCTTATAATGATGATCCCCAGTGCGATTCCGGATGTAACAGGAAGCAGGATTGTTGCTGCTAAACCAAGAAGAGGACCAATAAAAAGACTTATTACCGTTATTGCACATAGAGTTTTAAAAAAACTTGCGTTGTAGTTAAAATCTTTTAATCTGGTTTTATAGCCATTGATAAAGAAAATTATCATAACCAATATTTTATTTATTCCATATCCTTTTAAATTGATCCCGAGAGAAGGGATTATTAAAGAGATTCCAATTGCAATTACTAAACCAATGGGGAGATAGATGTCTTTAGACTTCATTTTGAGTTTTTAGTATTATGTTTTTGCGTGTTGCGTGAACTATAATAAGATTAGGGATTATCACGAATGGAATCCATGTAAAAGCTATATTGAAAAAAAAGCTTATTGCTATTCCTGCGATACATAAAAGGAGACTTATGAAATATAGATGCAGTGGAATAGTAATATCGTATTTTTCATATTTTCTTTTAAGGATGATACGATTAAGTATTATACCTGCAGGAATCATAAAAAAAAGCGTTATTAATATGGAATATGTATTTTCTGTGAAAAATTTATGATATAATTTTGCAGTAGTGGTTAATTCTGGATCAAAGTCAGCTGGGGGGGGCATATTAAGTACAATCATATTAAAAAAACAGGTGCTTATTAACAGAAAAAGACATAGAAAGACCCAAAGAAGAGAAGATTTTCGGTTTTTAGTAAGTTGTCTTTTTATGTGAATAAAAATAAGAATGAATGCAAGAAGCAAAAGAAGTAAGATATATGGAATAATCATAGGAAGCATGAAAGAACCGTATGTAAGCAAAAATGCTCTGAGTATTGCCTTTACAGAGATATATGTATATCCTAGGATTGCTCCCCATGTGATGACTATTCCGGTAATGAGTCCCCAGGGGAATGTTTGAAATGGTAGGTTCTCTTTATCTTTCATTGTAATTAGTCCGTTAGCAGTAATATTCGTGTTTTTTATGGCAAAACTTTTGTCTAGCAATATTTATTGTAAAAGTAAAAGCGAGGCAGAGCCTCGCACTCCAAAAGGTCTATTGTAAATACAAGGTTTGTTGTTCTTTTTGCACGAAGTGCTTTGGAGTACTGTGCTCTGCACAGCTTTTAATTTTAACAACAATGTTTGCATAATAAAAAGTTTCCATATAACATTTCCGGTTTATCCGGATTAGGCATTGTACTAAAAGCCTTTTTCACTTCGTTCGAAGGCTTTTCGTAGACTGTCTGTTAGGGGCTAATTATTTTAAAATTCTTTTAATTGCGAAGACAATTAATTTCATTTGTTCTTGAGTAATATGTGGAGAAATTGGAAGACTTAAAACCGAATCAGCAAATTTTTCTGCAATTGGGAATGTTTCTTTTTTCAGTTTCAATTCTTTATATGCACTTTGTAGGTGTGGTGGGATTGGATAGTGTATGAGAGTGGAGATTCCTTCTTTTTTTAGTTTTTCCTGAAGATTATCGCGTTTTGGAGTTCGAATAACATATAGATGCCAGACAGGATCTGCCCAATCTGGAACAGTAGGAAGCACTAGACTTGTGTCTTTAAGTGCTTCTGAATAAAATGCTGCAACATCTTTTCTGCGTTGATTCCATTCGTCCAAATGGTAAAGCTTTGTTTTTAAAACGGTTGCCTGTATGGGATCAAGACGACTATTAGAACCTTTTCTTTCGTTTACATATTTTTCTGATGAGCCATAGTTGCGAAGGAGACGTATTTCAGCAGCAAGTTTCGGGTTATTTGTTGTAACGGCTCCGCCATCTCCGAACGCACCAAGGTTTTTGCCGGGATAAAAGCTCCAGCAAACCAGATCACCATGAGCACCAATTCTTTTATTTTTATATCTTGCTCCGTGTGCCTGTGCGGCATCTTCGAGAACATTTAGTCCATGTGTTTTAGCAATGCTCAAAATCTTGTCCATATCTGCCGGTTGTCCATAAAGATGTACCGGCAAAATGACTTTTGTCTTATCTGTTATCGCTTCTTCTATTTTTTCGGGATCAATATTAAATGTGTTTTCACAAGGTTCTACCGGGACTGGAATGGCTCCTACTCGGCTTACTGCAAGCCATGTTGCAATATATGTATTGGAAGGAACAATTACTTCATCGCCGGGGAGGACATTAAGCGCTTGTAGGCTTAAAGAAAGTGCATCAAGTCCGTTTCCAACACCTATAGCGTACTTAGAAGAAGTAAAGCTGGCAAAATCGTCTTCAAAATCTTCCAGTTCAGGTCCTAAAATATACCATCCGTTATTGAGAACTTTTGCTATTGCATTGTCCAGTTCTGATTTTAATTCACGATATGTCGCTCCTACATCTAAAAATTGAATCATAAATACTGTTTACTGTTTACTGTTTACTGGTTACTGGTTACTGTTTACCGTTTTCCGTTTACTGGTTACTGGTTACTGGTTGCTGGTTACTGGTTACTGGTTACTGCAGAATAAAAATTTTCAATTGAGCGAAAATAATCTTCGTGATCATAGTGTTCGGAAGCCATGACTAGTACCTGTGAGTTAGGAGAAAAATTTGTTACTTCATGCCAGATCATTGTAGGATAATATAATCCCATAGCAGGAGAATTAAGTTCAAATGTTTTTTTATTAAAGCCATCATCCAAGACAACATCAAAACTGCCACAGATAGGAATAAGAAATTCCTGGTGTTCCTTGTGTGCATGTCCCCCTCTCATTTGGCTTTTTATATCATAAAGATAATAAACCCTCTTTATTTCAAATGGAATGTGATTTTTACCTTCAAGAAAAGTTAGGCTAGCGCCTCCATCTGTACTTTTTGGTAATCTTATTATTCTAGCTTGTTCAAGACTCATATAAATATCTTTTTAGTTTTTTTTTGATTATTTTCTTTTTTTCAATAGTTTATTTCTTTTTATATTCATTAGTATTGTCATTGGATCAACCCAATTTTCTCTGGTTACACTTGTATATATTTTTTTAAGAGAGATGAGTTTTTCTGATGCTTCGGTATATTTTTTTGTATCTTTTTTTTGATATGCGATTATTTTTTGTGTATAAAACTTCAGATAATCCTGCCAGAATACAAGTTTTACTTTAATATTCTTGTATTCCTGTTTTTCTTTTTTCTTTTTTGAGGATTTTCTTTTTATCGCCTCTTTTTTCAACTTATACACTTTTTCTTTGAGCAATTTTACAAGATATTTATTCTCATTTTGTATTTTCTCAGCTTTTATTTTTGCCTCTTTCATTGATTCTTCGGAAAAGATCTGTTTCTTCGTTTTTGCATGAAGAAAGAATGAGAACAAGATTGCAGAAAATAATAATATAGCGAAAAATTTCATTTTATCTATCCTTTTTATAATTGAAAATTGATAATTCATCTAATATTCAAGATATTCATAATGTTCTACGGTAATGTTGTTTGTTCCCGCATTACGATGAAGAACTGCTCTGATTTTTTGTTCGGCAGTTATTTTGTCTCCTCCTTCATCATATCGTCCTAGTTGACAATCTACGCCACGAATATTTATATCTGCATCCACGCCTCCGACGTCTTTTATTGTTTGAGCACATACAATTACGGTAAAATAGTTGTGTTTTGCAGTAACGAGGTTTTTAGTTCTCATCATAAGAGTTTCTATTTCTCTATTTGAAAAACTGGAATTCTGAAAAAGCAGACCATATTTATATGGGTTTCTATTATTTTGACTTACAGCATCTATTTCAAATGGCAAAACTCTTGTTGTTGCCATTATATCATCAATAAAAGTATCCAGATTAGAGGTATTTATCGTAGTCCCCCCTGTTCCGGGACAAGAGTCAGTAGATTCTTTCTCTATACTTTTAAATAATGCTTCCAATACATTTTTTCGTCTAGTATTAATATTTACACGACCGATAAGACTCTCTTCATCATCATGCATTGTTCCGACTTTTATAAAGTTGAGTATATTCCTGTCTCCTCCATTTCCTTCTGTCGCATCAAAATCTCCTAACCTATCATCTACATCTCCGTCGGCATCATCAGAAAAATCACCAGGGATTTCAGTGTCCGTATCAGGATTATATTTATAGTCAACAAGATTAAGTGTCTGCCACTTTTCACCACGATGAATTACGCTTAATTCCAGTGCATCTACTATGGGAGAATTTTTGATATATACAGAATCCACATGCCATGGTTGAGACGCTCCTGGGTTATTGTCATAGCCGGTCCCAGGGTTTGGAGTACAGTTAGAGTTTTTCGTTCCTAGATGTACATCTGGTGCAAGTCCAAATGATGACCATGACCAATCGTTAGGGAACGTATTTTGTCTGGGATCATCTACTTCACAATATACATACCACTGTGTTCCCGAATTAATAGTTCCTCCATTAACTCCTGTTGTTTCAGGACATACCAAATCCCAAAGCTCTCCCGTAGAATCATCGTAAACCCATACTTTTCTTAAGTCAATTTCCATATTATATAATTTTAATGCATCTGGATCTCCCTTAGATCCTAAAAAAGTATTATCATTCACTAGCATAGGGAGTTGGAATGTTGTTTTATATCCACTTGAATTGAAATCGGGAATAACTCCAGTGTATGTGTCAAAGAAATTAATAGTATCAAGTGCTCCTTCAGCACCCATTTTTCCCCGAATTTTTGCTTCTATGCAAATCATACAATCAGAGCCTAAGTTTATATTTCCATATAAATTGACCAGTTCAATCGTGCAATACATGGATATATCTGTAAGGATTTTTCCATTATGCGGATACATAATAGTATTATTTATTATGGTTAACTGTGCTTCATTTACATAGGGAACCTTTTCCAATCCGACATATTCTGGCAATTTATTGACTGTATAAGCGTTTCCGGCGCCGTCACAGGGACCAAGATAACATCCGAAGGCCAGGTGAGCCGGCACAGCGGTTCTGCCAACAGATATAGTATATTCATTTGCGGGGTTTCCTGGGGGGACTTGGCAGATTACGACTTTATTTGAACTATGATAATCATAGTCTGCATCCGTAGTTGCATTATTGTCTGCGTCAGAATAGTCTATAATATTTGCTGCGATTTGCTTACCTCTATGTGTTCCTACCTGAAATGTTTCCTTATGAGAATCCGGCCAGTTATCCAACCATGAAATTTCAGCAAGTAAATCATCCACATAATCGGTTCCTATCTGTGAAATATCATAAAGAGCACTTATGTCATCAAGAGTATCTGCACGACGATAGGTAAAGAGACTTGCAATAATATCGTCAAGGTCTGCTTGAGTCGTGATGCCATGTTTTTTCACTATATGATACCGCGAAAACCAATTATTGGAGGCAGGTCTGAGGCCTCCTACAGTTTCTGAGCGCATATTCTCTGCAAAGGCAGAGGAAAACCCTGCATTTTCAAGAGATAAATCACTCATGGAATATCCGTCTCGTACTTCGTTACCTTCAGCTATTGTATCACTTACAATGGTATTTGGATCCAGCTTTCCTGTTTCATCAACCGCTATAAAAGCAAAACGACCGTCTATAATAGTTTCTGGGTTTCCATTTATTTCTTTATGGGCATATATAGGAATCCATGAGGAATTTGGATCAGGGAGCGATGTCGGAAAATAATTAAGATTATTTACAGAGAGTGATAATGCATCTGTAAGCCCATCCTGTGCCATGGATGAGTGAACGCTTGTTGTAAAATAATAACCATTCCATGCGCCTGTTCCTTCGACCAGACATTTAGCAGCAGGAAATACATTTTTGGGATCTTCATGCTCACAAAGTTCTATTTTTAACATAGAAACAATTCGTTCTAGCCCCAACTCGCAAAGCAATCTTGATTTTGTCAGATCTTCATTAAGTTGCGCTCTAGATTCGAAGTACATAGATGAATAGGAAAATGCCATTGCCAGTATAAGCAAAAGTGAGAGAACTCCCAATGTTATAAGTAACGCTACCCCTCTTTCTCTTTTATTTTTCTTTTTCATAAGATCTCCTTTTCGTTGTGGAATTTGTGAACTATAAAATATAGTTCAACCCCTTAAATTTCAATAATTTATACTTAGTCTTCATCAACATTGAGCATCGAAGATTTATTTTTCCTCTATTTCGGACGATTCTAATAGAGATAAAATCAGATAAACAAGTCTAGCTTGATTAGAAAGAGATATTTCTGATGGTCGTCCACATTCAGCCGTATTGCTGTAGCAGCATGCAGGTTTATTGGAGAGTTGGCTGGCGTTAAGAGTGTCTGCTCCAAAAGGTATATATCCTGGAGGTACAGCATTTATTCCATCAGAATTAAACCAATTATTACGAAAATGTTTAACTGATATTTTTCCAAATCCAGATACAAAACATAAAGAAAAGGGATTTTGTCCAAGTATATAGTTCATATTATTTTCAGCAATCTGCATATACTTTGTATTTTTGAAGTATTTTTTTGCATAAGACATTTCGATTGCATATTCAAGTAAGCGAGCATTTGTTTCTTTGTATTCATCTGCAGAAAGGGAAATGCCATAAGCATTTTTAGAAGATTTCTCTAGCGTGTTATCTATAAAACATTGGTATATTTTAAGATATTTTTTCTTCAAATTATTATTTTCTCCATATTTAAGATATGTCCTCATAGCCATTTGGCGTGTATCTGTTGATTTTACAGAAAGAAAGTCATCAAAAGAAACCGATAAGAATATTTTTTCAAATGCGGTTTCATATTTTCTTTTTTTTGTTGCTGCGTAGAGTTCTGCGGTTGCCCAGAGGGATTCGTCAAGATCATGAAAATCAGAAAATTCTCCAGCATCTGATGGAACAGTTTTCTCTTGTTTCTGTAGGTAATCCCATGCACGTTGTGCTGCATCAAGGTTCTTTTTTGCAAATTCCGGATCACTATTTTTAAAAAAAATTGTTGCTTTTGCGTGTAAAGCGGCAAATACAGCAGTTGTAACAGTTGAATATATTCCTCCTTTTCCTGTTTTTGCAATGCGCCCCGCCTTACATTGATGCGGCTGTTTTCCTCTTTCAAATCCATCAATTCCCGAAATAACAGCACCACAAGGCACCTGACATTTTAATGTCCAGTTTAATCCTCTCTGTATAATATCAATACAATCAGGAATTGTGTTGCGACTTTCTCTAAATCCTAAATTTATGGATTTTATATTTTCCGCATAAGATGAATATGCATCCATCAACACAGCAATAGAATATGCAGTCGGCGAAAGAAATTTCCCGTAACCAGTTCCGTTATGCCAACCTCCTGATAAATCCATTTTTAAATTCCCATCTGTCCCTGAAAAAGAATCTTTTAAATGACATTTTCCATGATGCCATCTACCTGAATAACGAGGTCTTACCAAATCGCCACAACGTTGATAGTAAAATGTGCGCAGAGCTGCTTTCAGCATTCCTTTCAGTGGATTTTCTGATATTTTAAAGGAAGGAGAGGGAGATTCTCCTCTTACATAAGCATAAAATGTCCCATTTTTGTTAAGTTTTGAAAAATCTCCAACCCAGAGAGTTTCA
>JAYEIY010000052.1:0-3352 GCA_034660375.1 Verrucomicrobiota bacterium | reverse complement strand
TTTATGTTAAGAGATGATTAAAACTTTGCAAATCACTTTTTAACATTTTTACTTTTATTTCTAAAACCACTGAAAAACAACTCCTTTTCCCGTGGCGGCATTTATATTAGGAGAAAAGATCCCCTTTACAAATCACTTTCTCATTTATTTTATTTTATTGTGTTTTTCTATTTAAATATCATTTTCTCACGCATAAATTTTAGAGGAAAAAAAATAAATAAGCATTGCATGAAAAGTTTTTTTTAAACATTTAGTGCAGGGTTTAGCTATAAAATTATAGTTTTTGTGGGGATATTTTATTTTTTGGTTTTTATACAGTTGCTAAATTAAGAAAAGATGGAAATTTAGAAATGTTCGCAGAATGCTTCACTATTATTTTTTAATAGATTTAATTAAATTCTATTTTGTAATAAAAACAAAAAAAAGAGGATGCTAAATGAGTAAAATTACTTTTACAAAGATGCATGGTTTAGGAAATGATTATATATACTTTGACTGCATTGATAATCCCAGTTTAATTGAGGAACCTTCATTGATAGCGGAAAAACTTTCAGATCGTCATTTTGGGATTGGAGGAGATGGGATTGTACTAATTTTATCTGACAATGAAGCAGATTTTCGAATGCGCATGTTTAATTCAGATGGTTCTGAGGCGGAAATGTGCGGAAATGCCATCCGCTGTGTCGGTAAGTTTGTATATGACAATGATTACACAGATAAGAAAACTATAAAAATAGCGACTGGTGCTGGGATAAAGATTCTTGAACTGAATATAGAACAAAGAGTTGTAAAAACGGTTAGGGTTAATATGGGAGAGCCAATACTCAATGGTTTTGACATACCTGTAAATATAAATAAAGAAATCGTTATGAATGAAGAAGTATCAATGTTGGACGGCAAAAAATACAACATGACATGTGTATCTATGGGGAATCCTCATGCAGTTATTTTTGTTAATGAGATTAAAGATAGACACGTGCTTATAGATGGCAAGGAACTTGAATTCAACAAAATTTTCCCACAGAAGATAAATGTAGAATTTGCAAGAATAATTTCTGAGGGAGAGGTGCAAATGCGAGTGTGGGAGCGTGGAGCGGGAGAGACTCTGGCGTGTGGGACGGGTGCATCGGCTGTATGTGTTGCGAGCGTTTTAAACAAGAAAACAGGCAAGAGTATTATTGTAAAACTTCTTGGGGGGGACCTTTTTATTGAGTGGGCTGAAGATAATAACGTATATATGACTGGTCCTGCCGAAGTTGCATTTCACGGAACAGTTGAAATCTAAAAGGAGTTGTAAATGCTTAAAAACAGTGAAAAAAAGATAATAGAAAAGATTGCGGAAGCACGTGATCGTATATACTCTGAGTTATCCAAAGTACTTGTTGGGCAGAAAAATACAATTGAGGAAATAATAATTGCCTTGTTATCCAGGGGACATTGTCTTATAGTCGGAGTTCCAGGACTGGGCAAAACTCTACTTGTAAAAAGTTTATCTAAAATGTTTTCTCTCAGCTTTAAGAGAATTCAATTTACTCCTGACTTGATGCCTGCCGATATCTTCGGGACAGAGATTCTTGAGGAAGAAGAGGGAACAGGAAAGAGGTATTTCAAATTTATGAAAGGTCCTATTTTTGCAAATATAGTTCTTGCAGATGAGATTAACCGAACTCCTCCTAAAACACAGGCTGCCTTGCTCGAAGCAATGGAAGAAAGACAGGTTACTGCTGGAGGAGAAACGTATACTCTTGATCGTCCATTTTTTGTTCTTGCAACACAAAATCCAATAGAACTTGAAGGAACATATCCTTTACCGGAAGCCCAGCTGGACCGTTTCCTTTTTAACGTTGTAATTTCATATCTTTCGAAAGAAGACGAAATAAAAATGGTTTCGCAGACAACGGTGGCGGATGTTAACGAAATAGAAAAGATTTTTAGCAGTGAAGAGATTGTAAAACTTCAGGAACTTGTAAGAAATGTACCCGTCTCAACTGATGTAATCGAATATGCAGTAACACTTGTTTCGGCTACAAGGCCAGAGAGTAACGATTCATCCGATTTTGTAAAGAAAATGGTGAAGTGGGGTGCCGGTTCCAGAGCTTCTCAGTCACTTATACTTGCGGGAAAGGCACGGGCTCTTCTTTATGGTAGATACAATGTATCCATGGAAGATGTAAAAGAACTTGCAGTTCCTGTGATGCGCCATAGACTAATCCCCAGTTTTCATGCGGATGCGGAAAACTTATCTTCTGACAAGATAATAAAAAAAGTAATGGAAATGGTTTAATTTATGCTTAGGATTGGACACGGATATGATTTGCATCGTCTTAAAGGAGGACACACTCTTATTCTAGGTGGAGTTGAAATCAAATACGCATTGGGTTGTGTCGGTCATTCGGATGCAGACGTTCTTATTCATTCAATTATTGATGCACTTCTGGGAGCATTAGCTCTGAGCGACATAGGGAACTGGTTTCCTGACACAGATGAAAAACATAAAGATGCAGACAGCATGCAACTTTTAAAATCTGTCATTGAAAGCGAGTGTTTTACTGACTGGTTGCTTATCAATCTTGACTCAACCATTATATGCGAAGCGCCAAAACTTGCAAAACATATATTGTCAATGCGTGAGAATATTGCATCCTGCCTTGCATCCAGTGTCTCCCGAATTTCCGTCAAGGCAAAAACAAATGAACGAGTAGGTCCTCTTGGAAATTCAGAAGCAATTGCGGTACATACTGTTCTAATTCTTGAGAAAAAAGTTTAGATTTAAGAAACAGAATAATTGTTTAGAAAAGAATTTTATGGAAAGAATCATCCATGATGTAGAGCTTCTAAATGCTTTAGATTTGTTGCTTTCCATCCAGGATATGTACCGAAGATTATTCCTGTGACAACAGCTACAAACAAGGATTTTTAAAAAAAAATGTTATTTATTCTGGAAGCAAAAGGTCAAGCATTGCCTTACTTTTCAATTTTGCATCCATACCGATTTTGATTTGAGACCAGAATTCGTTAGGAAGATCCAAATTCATAACTACTTACTGCACGGAAGTGCTGATGACACCTTTTGCGCGAAGTAAGGAGTTATGAGTTTAACTAGAAGTAAAAGTCTGAATTTAGATAGAAATACCTCCTCCGGTAACGATGCTTTCATTAACTTTCCTTCTCAATATCAGATTTTGAGCAGATTTTTTTTTTTGCTTTCCCCTCGGTTTCAAGCAATTTAAGGAGAGTTTATTAATGACAAGATAAAAAACAATCTATTTTTCAAAAAGAATCAAATTTATCATTCTTTAAAGTGGGTTATTATTCAACTAAAACGAGGACAAATTAATCTACAAAGAAAAAG
>JAYEIY010000051.1:0-15907 GCA_034660375.1 Verrucomicrobiota bacterium | reverse complement strand
GCAAGGGAAGCAACTGGATGTCAAGCTGAATCGGAATAAATAGCGAAGCGGTTTATGCCGAATCCGAGCTTGACAGTAAGGCGGTAGCCTATCTCTCAACCTTGGTTGAGCTCAATTTAAGCTCAATGCGGATTTCCGTGAAGAACCAAATAATCAGAACTATCTAAATTCTCAGAATAATTTTTCTTTTTATTTCTAAAAAATCTTTTTGTTCTGTTCAGAGTTATATTCATCAATAAGCCATGCTTTCATTACGGTTTTTAAATAACGATCTATTTTTTTGCTCATTTTATTATACCTTCTTTTTCTTGTTTCTTGATATATTTTCTAGATAACAAGATGTTATATTTACAAAGATAACCAATAAATAAACAACTGCTTTTTTCAGATATATTGATGAAAAAATAAAGGGATGAAAGAATACAAAAAAGGGCGTACCCTTTTATTTGTATTTACAAGAGGTACTTCCCAGTACCCAGTCCAAAACACAAACGAGAATACGCCCAAATGGACGCAACTCGTTTAATAATGTTTTTGGACTTAAAAAATGGGAAGTTTTCTTGTAAAACAGTTATCAAACAGTTGCGATATTTTTTTTATCAATCTAGATTCAAGGATTAAGGAAGCTTTAGAAAAACAAAGGCTTTCGTTTCCATTGTAAAATCTGACATCAATAAACAATATCTATATATTTACTTCTAAGAGTTATTTTTTCTAATAATCAACCTCATTCTAATTCCTTTTTAGTCCTATTAGTCTTGCATTTCACAACTATCTAAAAGTAAATCATATAAGAATATTTGCAAGGGATTTTTTGTTTTTTTGCTGGAACATAGGAAAGAGCAAGAAGTAAAAACAACAGAAAAGCTTTTGTTATTTGTAAATATCTGCAAATTCTCTTTTATCCCGGGTTGCATGGGTTGCTCGGGTCATTGATGTTTTTTTGTTACAGAGTTCTTTTTCTTGCTACCGTATCAAAAGACTTTTTAGATATATATAATTTTATTGAAAATATTTTTTTAATATTTTTATTCGCAGATTAGACGGATTCAAGCAAAGTATTTATTTAACAGGCAAGCATATAATGGAGCAAAGACAATGAAAAGAATCAAAGTAAAAGAAGACCTAAAAGAACTAAAAAGCCAGTCAAGTATCAAAAAAATTGCTAAGAAAGAACATCAAAAACTACTGGATATTTATGAAAGTCCGGGGAGTCCGTACAACCCATGCGAGGATGGATATTTGCTGGTTGTAGAGAAGTCCGATACTGCTGTAGAGATTCGGGAAGAACTAGGAAAATCATTTAAAAACATTCTGTGGGAAGGGATAGAACGAGAAGAGAACTGTTTTATTGGAGTAGCTCTTTTTAACAACCAGTTTGCTATCTCTGTAATTATTCCCGATGAAGAATGGCTTGATGATGAATGGAGAGAGATTCTTCAAAGCAATCTATAGTCGCAACCTATCTCTGATACTTTCCGAACAACAAATAACTAACAAAAAACCAAAAGGATACTTTTCTTATGGATATAGAGAAAGAAAAATATGGTAAATACTATAGTAAAAACAAGCTCTGGGATAAGATAATCAGTATTCCAAAGAGTGTCGGGAAGGGACTAATACACAAGGCTGTTGTTCTCTACGTTATTCTTACTAACGAGGATACGCCTACATGGCTAAAAATCTCTATCGTTGTAGCATTAGGGTACTTTATCTGTCCGTTAGATGCAGTGCCTGACTTTATCCCTTTTGCCGGTTATGCTGATGATTTGGCAGTCTTGACACTTCTTATGGCAGAAGCATCTATCTACGACACAGAAGATGTTAGCAAAAGAGTAAGAAAGATAGAAGAAGAGTGGGAAAAGTAAGGAGTAGGTAATACATATTCTTTAATAAAAGGTATAGATATGCAAAGAAAACACATAACAATAAAAATAAGTGATTTTGACGTCAGTAGCGAGTTATCCAAACTACTCTTAAAAGAATTACCAGAGGAAAAGAATAATTCCCCTTGGAGGTTAGCAGTCTTAAATTTTCGTGACTCTAGCTATAGTCCGCAAACTGGTGGTTATCATCCTGTAGAGATTGCTGTTACGGACAAAGGGGTAATAAACTATATTACTGACTTTAGTTACCGTGGTACTGCCGGTTATGAAGAGTTAGCAAAAGAAATAGACTTTGACTTTTCATGTGGAGAGTTTCAAATGTTTGGAAAAGTTATGCCAATAACAGAAGGAAAAGAATTATTCCCTACATGGCAGAAAAATTTCTGCACATACTACAAGTGGGGAGTATTTAACATTACTAAGGAGGTGATGTGATATGTTGGAAGTAAAATCTGTTGATGATTTACAGAGCCTCTCCAAGCCTTTAATGGAGTGGTTAAAACACGAAAACCCTTATCTGGAAGAGGAGGACTGGGAGCCGGGATCAGGGTATCTTATAGTCTTGGATATAAACGATAAAGTAGATAATCTAACTCTTGGAGTAAAAGCAATTAATGACTTATCAGATATTGAATGCTGGGAATGGGTATCATGGAATAAGCAACTGGAGTTCTTTTGTTGTTGTGTAATCCTTGGCAATGATTTTGGATTAGTCTTTGCTATTCCAGAAGCAAGTATTATGGGCAATCAGAATCTTTACAAAAAACTACATTCTGCATTGCTTGTCTAACTATTTCCGGCTTTGCCGTGACAAAGGCAATAACCCGGGAAAAGTCTACAAAAAGTAATCCATAGTCCCCGGAATATCCCCGGAGTTTTTATCTTTTTTCCGTTAAGTCATTGATATAACAATATATTATAGCGTTAGACCTTTTGACTAGATGTTAAAAGGTCTAACAAACGGTCAATAAACTACAAGCAAAAAAGGATATTATTATGTCAACGCTTAGAGAATCAATAAAGTTTCATTTTAACAAGAAAACAATTGAGAGTTTTCCGGCACATGACCCGGATTCGGCATCAAGAGAACAGGAATACTCTGATACAGATGTTATAGGATTAAAAGTCTTGGTTAGCAAAAGTGGCAGAAAGTTTTTTTATTTCCGTTACTGTTTAAAAAAACACAAGAGAGCTATCAAGGTTGGAGAGTTTCCCATGATGAGTGTCAAACTAGCAAGGCAAATAGCTGGTAAGCATAGGATAAGTCTTAATCAGAACTTGGATCCACACATTGAGAAAGACAAGTATAAGGAAGAAATGACATTCAAAGAGTTTGCATTAGATGAATATATCCCCTTTGCAAAGAATGACAAAAAGACTTGGAAGCAAGACTTATCTCGTCTAAAGAGTAGAATGTTTGAAGCCTTTGGAAATTGCTCGCTATCAACAATAACAACTAGAGATGTACAGGCTTTTATCAATAAACTGAAAAACGATATGTCAGCAAGTAGTTCCAATAGATTCCTTTCCTTGATGAAAAGAATGTTTAATTTAGCTATTCAATGGGAGTTTGTAGAGCAGAACCCATGCAAAGGGATTGCTAAAGCCAAAGAAGCAAAGAGAGAACGCTTTTTAAGCAATAAAGAGATAAAAAGATTTCTTGAGGCTCTTAGCCTGGAAGAAAATCAAATAGTTGCTAATGCTATAAAGTTATTGTTACTTACCGGTACAAGGAAAAACGAAGTTCTAAAGCTTAAGTGGGAAAATGTTAATCTGGAGAAGAAAACATTTTACTTAACTACGACAAAAAATGGAATCCCTCGTACTGTCTTACTGAATGATTTAGCGTTGGGCGTTCTGGAATCAATGAAAGCTTTTAGACAAATGAATAATCCCTATGTCTTTGTAAGTAAGAGAGGAAGTGTTAACGGACATATTGTTGAGCCTAAAAAAGTCTTTTTCGGTGCATTAGAAACGGCTGGCATAGAACATTGCAGATTGCATGATCTACGGCATACATACGCCTCTATTCTGGTAAATAATGGGGTATCTCTGTACAAAGTTAAAGAGTTGTTGGGTCATAGAGATATTTCTGTAACACAGAGATACTCACACCTACAAGACGATTCTTTAAGAGAAGCTACTGCTAATGTATCTGATGTTATCAGAAAACTAGCGTGATATAGTGATTTGCGTGTATGGATAGAGCTAAAAGAGCGGACTTAGAGGTTTGTCTAAGTCCGCTATGGGGTTATCCTTTATCTTTCTTTTCGGATAAATAATTGAGTACTTTTAAGTCTTCTACCAGTCTTTTTCTCCGTATATGGATAGCATAGCAGAAGTTTTTTTAATTCTGGACAGTTACGTGTAATAGCCTTACCCATGCCTATCAATTTCCCTTTAGGAACTGTCCCGCCACGAACACAAAAGGTGAAACTCTCTTTATTTATTTTTGTAGACTTCAGATAGGTCTCAAAGGTTTCTTTCAGTGCTTTTTTAATTCCTTTGTATTGACGCAAATCTATTACTGGGATTACCTTTTTATTGGTTAATTCATATTCGTACATATTTTGTCTCCTTATTTTAGTAAGAATCCGGAGCACAATAAAGTGCTCCGGGGTTATTAGTGTTAGAATTTACTCAATATCCCATATTTCTCTTTCTGCTTTGAAATAATTTTGGAAAGCTTTACGGCAAACGTCGAGAGTTGCAAATATGTAAAATCTTTCTCTTTCGTGTGTTTGCTTATTTGTTATACGTGTATCGGTTAGCGACTTGTGAAATATTTCAAAAATTTTTTTTGCAAGAGTTACCTTTGATAATTCGGGAGCAAATATTTCTTCTTCACGACAATATTTATTGTAACTATTAAATAAAAGGTCTTTCCGTATTTGTGTTTGCCATCCTTGAGGAATCGCAGGCAAATTATACTCTTCATCTTTTAATAATTGATAAAGCCACCGTAAAAAAGAATCACCAGCTTTTAAAGTGAAATCAAATTTAAACTTTCCTCTAGGAGCGATACGAACATCGAAGTCAGATAAGTCAATACTAAGAAAATACTCAAGTAGAGCCTCTCTGCCTCCATTATCCATTTCCTCTACTAACGCTTTAAAATAGCTGGTATCCTGTTGTTTTTTATCGGAAATCTGTAATGGGAGAAACCTCCTATCTTGTTCATGGAGTTTTATTCCTTCAAGCTCATTGCTAGCAAAAACAAAACGTGAATAATTATCAATAGAAATAGGATCTATTCCTTTTTTTTCAAGAAAAGTTGTCTTTTCTGTTATCATAGCGTTGATTTGTGTAGTTTTTTTCCCGTCCAAATCAAACTCATCTGCACATATGAGCAGTTTATCCACCAAAATAGAGTTAAACCGACTAGTTAAACGTTCAGTAAGACCTATATGAACAAAATGTTGTCCAAGTAACTTACCAATTTCTGAAATAGGCAGACTTTTCCCCACCCCAGGTGCTCCTAAGAAGAACAAAGCGACTCCGGGAAGTTCTTCTGGCTTTTGAAATAAGTGGGAAAACCATTTAATTACATATTCATAATTGATAGTATTGCCATCACAAATAATATTTTCCAAGTGCCATAGCATTTTAGTGCAATTACCTTCTTTTGGTTTGACCGCCCATCCATAGAATAAGTTATAGTAATTAGAATCAGTGTTTTCCGCAGGGTCAAAAATAACACCTTTATACTCTCGCCTTTTTAGGTTGGTCATCCAGTATTTCGTAACAGGAAGACTCTTTTTATCTCCTTCAATTGACCAGTTTTTGTATAAGCGATTAAAATCAGGTTCACTTAAGAAATCTGCTTTCTTTTCTCCTCTCACAATTTCCTCAATGCCGATTCTTGTATCACTATTCATGCGAACGAAAAAATGATAATGGTTCAGATATTTCATTATATCTTTAGTATTATCAGAAAACTTTAACGAAGCAATATCAACATCATTGGAATCGTTTTCTAGCTTTTCAGATGACAAAGAGACTTCTTGACAATCTTTCTTTACTGAAATGATATCCGAATCCGAAGAGGTAAATAAAGAGATTCCTTCTTCTATCCCGATATTGAAGGTATCTTCAATATAGTCTTTGCTTTTTGCGTTAAGTACATCTAACCAGTCATTATATGGATTTGGAGGGATAAATACATGAACTGCAATATCCTGCCCTTCTAACCTCTCGCATAGTTTCTCCACAGCTTCGATACCAGGTTTATCGTTATCACCAAAAACATAAAGAAGCTTAATGGACTCTTTAGGCGGTTGAAATGTCTTTAAGCTATTTGTGCCTCCTGTAGCTTTTACGTCTAGCCAAGGTAAGCAATGAGACACTGCCAATCCTGTTTCTATTCCCTCGGTTATTGCTACTTCTGAGGAATTTTCTGAGTCTCCCATGATAGAAAAGGTAGCTCCATTTAGAGCACCGCGATAAAGAGACTTTATCATTTTTTTGGGAACGTCTACAGTTGTAGATTTTGAATATATCTCAGACAAATATAAACGCTGAACATTAACCACTTGCCCTTTTTTTTCAAAGGGGGAAAAAAGTGTTGGAAAAGTTCCCAAAACATTATTTCCAGATTCTATATACTTATATGCCTTATCAAATAATATTCTTCTAGCACTGTAAGCAGGTATTGATGAAATACCACGAGAACTTAAGTACTCCATTAATACATCAACATTTGGTTTTTTTGAGTGCAACAGAAACTCTATATGCTTTTCTGCGGCTATATCTATTATTGGTTTTTCAGTTACTGTTTTCATTATTACCTCTTGATTTAGAGTTTGTTTACTTATATGATTTCCTTTTCCCGATATTTGATAGCCAGAAAAATTGGCAAGCTCATTTAAACTGGTATTAAAGTCCCAACCGTTTAACTCTTCAAGCAATTTGTAAGGAGAAAAACTACCGCAAGTATTACATATAGCCATTCCCGTTAGACTTGCATCTTTAAAAAATCTAAAGCCGTCTTTCCCGCCATGCATTGGACATGGTACATGTTTCGGGCATTTAGCGACGGCTTCTTGCAATGCAGGAACTAATGCATTAAATACTTCGAACCATCGTCCTGCTAGTTGTTTTTCGAGCTTCTTTTTATCAATATAAGGCATATAAATAGCCTCCATTTTTAGTTGAAATTTTATTATAATTACTTTTTGCGTGCTACTTTTCACTTCCCTGAACTAAAGCCATTGCTGGCTATTTATAGTAAGGAATGCCCTTTCACAAGGCATTCCTTTTTATTAATTAATCTTTGCAATATGAGGGAACTGGAAGAACCTCTATCCATGGTACCTATATCTCTTCATTGTATTCATATCCTAATTATCTCTCTAAATCATGTATTCCCTTTTTTTGTTTTTTTCTTTGAGTTATCATGCTTTCTGTTATATATTATAGGTAGACTTAGAAATGTTGGCAAGATTTATTTTTAATCTTTTCTGCTTGTCATTTATTGCAGAGAGGCTAACACAGGAACTAACTGGCTTGGAGCAGAATCAACGCCTATTTAGATTGTTGTTTTTTCTTTTAAATTAATAAACAAATCTTAGTTCTTAACTCAAAAAGAGAGAAAAAATGGGAAAGTATTGGGAAAGGTATGAAGAAAAATTTAGAGAAATATTCGATAGCGAAGAAGCTATTCTTAAAGAAATATTACAAATAAAGCTTAAGAACGGTAAGATCGCTTGCAGAAGCAAAAAGTGTAAAAAAGTCTTTTCTGAAAGAGATAATCTTTTAAGTGAAGAAGCTTCATTTTTGGGAAAAATATTAGTCTTTAATTGCCCCGATTGTCAGATAGAAAATAAAGTTAGAATGATGCAGGATACAATTTTTGAAAACACTCCTTTTAAAAGCATAAGTAAAAACGATACCAATCTAACTTTGAAAGACAGGGTTTTTATTCTGTATGCCTTTACTTATCCTAAAAATTCAGGAACCTTAGATAGTTTAATTCCAGCTGATGTAAAAAAATACTTAAATCTCAACAATAGAAATACTGGAGCAAAGATCTTAGATGATTATCGTTTATTAATGTTTTACTTCTTGTATGAGAATCTTAATGAACACGTTCTTTACTCTGAGAAATTTGAGTTTGGAGAATTGGAAGAAAAAGGGTTTTCTAAGGGAGGATACAAAGGAGAAAAAGGAATTAAATTTCCTATGTCTGCTGAAAAATTTAGAAAAGCCTACATTGATTCATCATGTATTGTTACAGTAATGACATCAGATTCTACTTTTTGTAGGATACGCTCTAATGAGGAAAAGAAAAAAAAGTGGGATGATCAACTATCTGTTTTCGTAGATAGATTAAAAGAATGGTATATGGTTCATCAACACAAAGAAAGCCTTAGAAAAGATGAGTTTTATCTAAAAGTCAAAACTTTTATTCAGCATTCAATTAATGAGCAATCTTATTCGTCTACCCCTCCTCCTACACGTGATTATTTAGATTATTACTTGCAAGGTCTTTTTATAAATGACGGAAGTGAAAACCTAAACCAAAAAACAAAAGGGGTTAGCGACATTAACTTACGTACAGTGGCAAGAGATTTTAAGAAATGGCTGTTAGCTACTAAAAGAACTAATATTAAAAATAATTTAGATGCATTAATGCTCGAATTTTCATTTAGAACATTGTTAAATTCTATGGGAAAAGAAAGAAGAGACAAGGCATTTTACACGCTTTTTGAGCATGCAATATTTTTTACAAAGGTACAAGAAGAGGCAGAAGAAAAAGTAAATCTTCCATAAAATTATAGGGAAGATATTTTTCTTGCCAATATTGTTTTGACGGTTAAGTATTATGGGATTTGCATTCTTACCTGGGTTGCTCGGTCTACCCGGGTTGGGAGGTTACTTTGCTGTTTTGTTGATATTGTGGGATAGACGCTAGAAAAGTCTTGCGTTGTGAGTAAAACAAAAGTTTTGCTATGCAGGGCAAGGAGATCGAGCTGAGACCGGAATATGACCGGAGTGGGAAAAGATGGTCAATAGAAAAAGGGGCAAAATTCTAGGATTTTGAGGTAAAAAAGAATGGTCGGGACGAGAGGAGTTGAACCTCCGACCTTTTGACCCCCAGTCAAACGCGCTAACCAGGCTGCGCTACGTCCCGACACGCTTTTAAAGTAAGCACTCATAATTAAAAATCAATGAAGAGATCATCTTTTTTCTATTTAAGTGGAAAATTTTTATATTGTGTTCATTTAATTTGCTGTGGAAGGTCTTTTTTTCGTCTTTTTAGCACAACATACAATTAAAGCGTGATATTCATTATATAATTTTGCATCATGTGGAAGGTTGTTCATAAAAATACTACGCCAGTCATCATAGGTCATTTCTGACGTTTTTTTTATCAAAAGAGATGTGAAAGTTCTTTTGTCAGAGAATATTCTGCGTGTATATGCATCTATGACAAAGGTAGGCATATTGAATGAGTAGAGAAGGATGCTGTCGGCTGTTTCTGGACCGACTCCATTTACTGTAAGGATAGATTTGCGAGCCTCTTTCATTGTCAGAATGTTTTCTGAAATTTTAGATGCGTTTTCGATCCACCATTCAGCTAGAAATTTCAAGCGAAGTGACTTTACGTTAAAATATCCTGAGGGTTTTATCAGTTCTGCAATTTTGTTTTGTGATGCCATCAGGATTGCCTGCGGAAACAACATTTTTTCAGCTTTTAGGGCTTTGATTGCTTTTTCAACATTTTTCCAATTAGTATTTTGAGTTAGTATTGCTCCTGTAGCAATCTCCCAGGATGTGTCTCCCGGCCACCAATCTTGGGGACCATATTCTTTATAGAGTTCATCGTATATTTTCAATAGTGTTTTTTGCATTGGAATAATTAGATCCTACACGAAAAGGTTTTTAAAAAGCAAAAACCTTTTCACATAGGCTCTGCATGCGTTCAAAATCAAAGATTTTGAACTTTATTTGAGATTAAGACTGATCGTTCATCATGATTTTTAGTGTATTTGCTCAAAAAACAATTGCAAGCAGAAACAGGCAGTGTACGAAAAGTCTTCGAGCGAAGCGAAAAAGACTTTTCGTGGAATGTCTAATTATTGTTTTATAAAGACAATTTTGTAGAAGAGGGGTTTGATTATTTTCATTCGGGAGAGTTGTTTTGGAGAAAGCCCGTATGCTTTGACTAGTTTGAAGTTTTCTCTGCTAAAGGAATTTATCAAATATTCTGCCTGTGCAAGATTAAGTTTTAGAGCTACCTCCAGTGAAGCATTGTCTTTGATAATTCTAAAATCATTTTTAGAAAGTTTAAGCTCACTTATGATCCTTTCTGCTTTATCAAGGCTATCAACCATCCAGATATGTTTGAATGAATTAGACTCCTCAAGGTCTTCGAAGCTAGCTGGCAAGCCTATCTCACCGCCGTTGTTCCCAAATGCAACTGCAGTTATCGAATCTGACTTAATAGAACTTGTTGGTTGTGAATATTTTTTAATGGCACGAATTTCTTTTTCCACTTCTGTTGCCTTTGCTACAAGTATTTTAGGCTTCTTTTCAGGCGAGATATCTTCGGCTATTTGTGTCTTATTTGAAAGTTCTGTTCCTATATAGATTATGGATAATAAAAGCATTATTATTGCCGCAATTTTCGATAAAATCCAGAATGGGTTGTTTTTTGAAGGAGTTTTGTCAAGTGTTGTATTATGTGATGCTTCTATTATTTTGTCAGCGAGGTCTTTGGCAACTTCTACGTTTGCAAAAAGATTTTCTATATGTTTGTAATCTTTTATTTTTTTGGCACAGGTGGTGCATGTGTTCAGATGTTCAGAAAAATCCAGAGGACTTTCCCCATCAAACCATGCACTTAGCTCTTCACTGGATGGACAATTATTTTCTCTAGTTTTTTTCATAGTGACAAGGTTTTCTGTTTTAACCTAATAAGAATTTGTATTTGCATTTATTCGATATTTAGGCGATATTTAGGCGATAGCCGGCTTTGTTAACTTAAAAAATTTCTCAGTTCATCTCTTGCCCTTGCTATTCTTGATTTTACAGTGCCTAGTTTAGTCTCTGTTATTTTTGCTATTTCTTCGTAACTCATATCATCCAGATGCCGGAGGGTGAGAACTTCTTTGTAATGTTCTGGAAGTGAATCTATGCCTTTATTTATCTTTTTCATAAATTCTTGTCCCTGGAGCTTTTTGTCTGGAGGCACAGCAGATACATCTTTAATTTGACTTATAGTTATATTGTTTGAATCTTTGTCCTCTTTTTGGTCGAGAGGAATATTTTTCCCTATATTTCTGCGTTTATTCCAGTTATATTTATTTTTTGCCAGATTAGACACTATTCTGTAGAGCCACGAAGAAAATTTGGAATCACCACGAAATGTTTTAAGATTTTTATAAATCTTCAAAAAGGCATCCTGAGTGATTTCTTCTGCATCTAGTTTATTGCGTAATATTCCGAATGCGACTCTGTAAGCTTTATCTGTATAACGAATAATCAACTCTTCGTAAGCCGCATTGTTTTCATCCAAAAATTCCTTTATAAGCTCTAAATCCGACATCTTTGAGCGTCCTTCCTGTATTATTTGACACCTTTCCATTTTTAAAGTTCCCAAAAAAAACAATTATTTTTGTGTAGAAAATCCTTTTGTGTCTCAAGATTAAATTAACAATAGAAAAAATCAAATTGTTTTTTCTGTAGAAACCATTATTTTAGGGAAAAGCGGGTTTAAAAAATCAAATTTATTAAACATAATAATAAGGTGGAAATATGTCCATAAAAAAAAATAGTCTTTATAAGGAAGCAGGCGTAGATATAGATCTAGCACAAAAGTTGTTGGGAAAAGTCAAAAAAAAAATATCATCAACAAAACGTCCGGAAGTTCTTGCTCCAATTGGTGGTTTCGGCGGACTCTTTAGCATCGATTTATCAAAATATAGTCAACCAGTTATGGTTTCAAGCGTGGATGGAGTCGGAACGAAACTAATGATTGCAGGAATGATGGAAAAATATGATACTGTAGGGGTTGATATTGTTAATCATTGTATTGATGATATTGCGGTTCAAGGTGCCGAACCGGTTTACTTTATGGATTATCTTGGAATAGGTAAGTTGCGCAGTCCTCTTTATGAACAGGTCCTCGAAGGAATTGCAGATGCATGTCTCAAACAGAATGTAAGTATTCTCGGCGGAGAAACTGCAGAAATGCCTGGAATGTATGGAGATGATTTTGATTTAGTAGGATGTATCACCGGTATAGTAGAAAAAGATGAACTGATTACTGGAGAAAAAATCCAAAGCGGATATAAAATGATAGCACTTCCATCAAGCGGACTGCATACAAACGGATACAGCCTTGCAAGAAAAGTGCTTTTTGAAAAAGGTGAATTGAATGTACATTCCGAAGTCGAAGGATTTGATGAAACTGTTGGAGAAGCATTATTAAAACCTCATACATGCTATTGGAGTGCAATTAAAAAAGCACTTGATGCAGATATTCCTCTTGATGGAATGGCACATATTACTGGTGGTGGTCTCTATGACAATGTTCCCAGAATTCTTCCAAAAAATCTTGATGCTGTTTTTGATACATCTGGTGTAAATATTCCGCCAATTTTTTCTTTGATAGAAAAATTAGGGGATATTGACAAGAGAGAGATGCACCGTGTTTTCAATATGGGAATCGGTATGGTATGGTTTGTGCCTCAAGCATTTGCGGAGTCCGCAATTTCCATTTGCAAATCAGAAGGCTTTGATGCATGTTTATGCGGAGAAACGGTGAAAGGAACTGGAGAAGTAATAGTCAATTCAATGAAGTAGTCAAAGAAAATGGGAAATTTGAAATAGATTGACATAATGATGCTGTCAAATAAAAAGTTCTTGTAGTTGAAAATGAAAAAGGGGAAAAATTTATGGAATGCAAAAAAAATAGAAATTTGGAAAATTGTAATTGCAGTTATGGTGGTTGTTCCAAAAAAGGAGTTTGCTGTGATTGTATCAGTTATCATTTACACATGAGACAGCTTCCTGCGTGTTGTTTTCCAAATGATGCCGAACGTACTTACGATAGATCTTTCGAGCATTTTGCAAGACTTGTTACAAATGGGGATGCGTAGAAGAGGTTTTGCCGAAATCTAGACATAAACATATATGTTAAAATGTTATATAGGCATTGCACGCAAAGGTTTTTTCACTTTGTTCGAAGGCTTTTTATACACTGTCTAAATATAGCTTAAAAAAGAATCTTCATTATGTCTTCCAAATGTATTCCTCTGGAAGCTTTGAGAAAGACCGTATCTCCCCTTTTAAGCTCTTTTTTGAGAAAAAATCCAGCTTCCTCTGCAGTTTTATATACCTTCAAATCCATGTTTTTTGCTGCGACCTGCATTATTTTTCCTACGGGAATTATATTGCAGTCAAATAGGTTTGTTTTTGCATAGAAAAGGATTTTCTTATGTATTTCAATAGAATTTTCTCCAAGTTCAAGCATATCTCCTAAAACGAGAAACAAATTACCTTTTAAAGATGTTTTTATATTTTTTAACCAGTCCAATGCTGCTTTCATGCTTGCAGGATTTGCGTTATAGGCATCATTAATCCAGGTAATGCTCTGTTTCTCGAGTACTTGCATTCGCATATTCGGCAAAACACAGTTTTTGAGAGCAGAAATTATTATTTTGTTCTGAATCTTCAGATATTTTGCAACCGCAGTTGCTGCTGCAATATTTGAAGCCTGATGTAGCCCTCGTAAAGGCGTTACAACTTGAAATTCTTTGCCATTTTTTTTAGATATTGCAAAAACTGATTTTTTTAGGGTATTTTTTATTGTTTTGCCTGTAAAATCTGCATTTTTTGCTAAGATTTTTGAATTTGTTGTTTGTTTGTATTTTCGATTTTCGTTTTCAGAGGTGTCGGAGTATTGATTTGTTCCAAATGTAAAATATTTTATTTGTTCGGTCAGCTTAAAAATACTATCATATTTTAAGGTATTTATAGGGAAAAAAGCTATTCCTCCGGATTTTAGTCCATAAAAAATAGATGCCTTTTCTTTGGCAATATTTTCTATAGTTTTGAAAAACTCAAGGTGTGATGGACCAATAGAAGAAATGATTGCGATATTTGGTTTTGCAATATTTGTGAGTGTTGAAATTTCTCCAGGATGATTGCTTCCCAACTCAATTACGGCGTATTTATGTCGATTTTTTAATTTTAGCAGATTCTGAGGTACACCTATATGGTTATTTGTATTTCCCTCGGTAATAAGCACCTTATTTTTGAATGCTTTCTGAAGAATACAACCAATTATTTCTTTCAGAGTGGTTTTTCCGGAACTTCCCGTTACCGCAATAAGTTGCAACTGAGAAAATGACTGCCTGTAAAGAGATGCAATCTGTTGATAATATTTAAGCGAATTTGAGACTTTTAAGCAGGAAATGTTTAGTTTATGCAATAAGTCAAGAATTTCTTTACAAGGGACTTTCTCAACACAGATGCACGCAGGATTTTTTTCTATTGCTTTATCTATAAAATTATGCCCGTCAAATTTTTCCCCCCGTAATGCTAAAAACATCTTTCCGGCAAGATCTTTTCTCGTATCTGTTTCAATCGTTTCTATCAAGAAATCATCCGAAGGTGACAGCAACCACTCTGTTCCAGGTAAAGAGGTCAAAACATCTGCAGTAAAAAAAGGATTAGATTGTGATTTTTTCATTTATGTTATTTTCTCCGTAAATCATTATTAACGAGTCAGTATTGCTCTCTCAAAATAGTTTTAGCAAAAAACGTGCGTAAAAAATTCCTGAAACCAGGCTGAGACCAGGAAGTCCCATTTTTGAATAAGAGAAAACACAAAACAATCCTTTCAAAATTGAGAATGCAAGGAATATAAAAAGGCATTTTGGGGAAAGATGAAGCATCTGAGCCTTCGAAAATGCAAGAAATTCCACAAAAAGAACAACTCCTGCAATTGCTGTATATGAACTATTTGTTAAACGATAAATACAAGTAAAGGGAAATGGAACCAAAAAAAGAGCTTGAAATGACATTGTCCATGCCAGAGTGAACCAAAATTCTTTTGGATTCCCAGGACCGTATCCCGCGATCTCTCTTATAAGGTATGAATCTGCAAAAAAAATGGAGAGGAGTGAGAGTGATACTGCAGAAAAAATCAATAATCCAGATGTTCTCAAAAAAACTGTTATATCATCCCATTCTGGTAGATATTTTTTTTGTGGCGTCCATGCAAAGACCATTTGCCACATCATTACGGAGAGAATTATTAAGGAAACAAGAAGGAATTGTTTTGGCATTCTATTGTATGCAAGAACATACGGAGCAGAAATAAACGTTGTTAGCAATCCCGCCAAGAGTGCTTTTCTTGTATTATCCAGTTCTATAAGATGCTTCATTTTAGTGAGTTGATTTTAAGTTTCTATTTTAGAAAATCATCTGTTTTAAATTTTTTCATGGCTTAAACTCATAATATATTTCCTTTTTATATGGATAAATATTTCCCAGGGCTTATATGTTCATTGTTATAGAATTTGGATTTCTGTCCTCATCCCTATCAAGTATGCATTAATTTGAATAAGATTGATGCTATGATATTGTTTGTCAAGGTTTGAATATTATTTTTGTTGGTTCTGGGGTATCACAATTTTTAATTTTTTATTCTCAATTAACATACCCAGCATCCTATTTTTATTGATTGGTATTTTATTAAATCTTAGTTTACCGTTTTTTTCTAAATTTCAAAGTCTCTTTACTAATATCAATCTTGTAATCTGAAAAAATGATGCAATATTTTTTCTCATTCGAAACTTTTATTTTAATTTTGTTTTGCTAAATCCTAAATATTTCAACAGAGAGTATTGCTTATTATGTTTGATCCAGTAGAAAGTAGTGTATCATTTGCAGAAAAAGAAGAAAAAATATTATCTTTTTGGCAGGAAAATAAGATATTTGAAAAATCTTTATCAGATAGAGAAGGTGCAGAGGAATACTTTTTTTATGATGGACCTCCGTTTGCTACG
>JAYEIY010000050.1:0-3359 GCA_034660375.1 Verrucomicrobiota bacterium | reverse complement strand
CCGTGAAACATATTTTCGTTGCTTGTTTGGCTTGCAACAGGAGATTGCCAAGTCGCATTTATTCTTGCTGTGAGACGATTTTCTATGATATGAAATTTTAGTTCAGTCTCAATTCCCTGTACTACATAATTTTCATGATTTTTATAGATATTAGGATTAACACTTGTATCTTTGGAGATTAATCCTTCCAGATCATTTAGAAAATATGTTATTTCCGCATAAGATCTAGGAGATGGTTCGTAGCGCAAAGAAATTTGATAGCTTTTTATAGTTTCCGGTTCAAGGTTAGAAGTAGATCCGTATCCGAGTGCTGGATTTGATACTCTGTAAAAATATGTGGGAGAAAGAAAGGCTTCGGAGTACATTAATTTTAGTGTCAGGTCTGCGGGAAGTGTAAATATTAGAGCCAATCGTGGCGAAATATTGCCCCCGATTCCTTCAAAATAGTCATACCTTGCACCTAAACTTATTCTTGTGAATTGATTTATGTCGTGTTGCCATTGCATATAAAAGGCATTG
The DNA here is from genome assembly GCA_034660375.1 of Verrucomicrobiota bacterium. Lineage (GTDB taxonomy): Bacteria > Verrucomicrobiota > Lentisphaeria > UBA2565 > JAYEIY01 > JAYEIY01. Next base: position 2,840 of record JAYEIY010000050.1, on the reverse strand, counting down.
TTGACTGCACGTTCTTCTGGAATAAGGGAATCTTTTGTCCAAGTTGAGAAATCTGCCCAGTTTCTGCGTGTAAATGAATCTTTTAATTCCCATTGTTCAACAGTAACTCCTGCTAGAAAAGTTCCTTTATTATAGTATTTTATTACTTCATAATTTAAACCTAGACGTAATCCCTTGTAATTAAGTGCAAACAGTTTTCCTTGTGGAGGGTTTACATTAGAAGTTGTAATCATTTGCCATGCATGGTATTTCTGGTAGTCCAGATAATGTCTGAATTTAATCTGTAAATCATCTCTTTTCACTTCGTACTGCAAAGATAGTGATGAGTAGCAGAACTCTTGTTCGAGATTTTTGTAGAGGTCGAAATTATCTATTGTTTGTCCGGCATTCCCTTTTGGTTGTACATAATGAGATTTTCTATGGGATGCCGAGAGAGTAAAGTTTCCTAATTTAAAACTTAAGCCAATATCAAAATTGTCTGGGTATTGGTCTACTGTCATTTCTCCGGCAGTTTGTGGGGTATCTCCATAATCTTCGGAGGCATCAAGTCCTACATCTTCTCCATTGGTATTACTGTAGGTTGCGAATAGCAATAATTCTGCATTATTGGAGAATTTTTTGCCGTAAACAGTATCAACAGAACGTTGTCCATAATCTCCAAGACTGATAGTTACATCTGTCCCATCTATATCCTCTGGCTTTCTTGTTATTATATTGATAACTGCCATAAGTGCTGCGTTACCATATAAACTGGCTCCAGGACCACGTATGATTTCAATCTTTTCAACATTTGCCATGGATATTGAATAATCCATTTCAGAATTTTCAAAAAGAAATTCGTTTAACCTATGTCCGTTACGAAGAACTAAGATCTTTTGATTTGTTGTTGCGTATACTCCACGCATAGCGACAATGTGTTCATTGTTATCCTGAATAATATTAAATCCCGGAACGGTCTGAAGTACATCCATGAGTGTTCTTGCACCCATATTTTTTATCTCTTCGTGTGTGACAACAGAGATAACTCCTGGTGCAGTGGATATTTTTTCTGGAATCTTTGAGGCAGTAACAACTTCAATATTCATTAACTGTTCAATGTTCATAGAAAATGGATCTATTTTTTTTGTATTTTCTGCCGTCAAATTTGAATGCAAAGCTAAAATACTAAAAATCAAGACAACTAAATATATCTTTTTCATCGTTTTTTCCTTTTTACAAAACTTTTCGTGCAGGGTTTTATTAAAGTTCTTTTGTTTTTTCTGCAAGTTTTTTCATCATCTCTTCTAGTTCAGCTATTTTTTCTCTTAATTTTTTGATTTTCTTTTCTTTGAGGAGATATTCGAGTTTTTTACTTAATTCATATATTTTTGTAAGGGCGAGGGTGCCTGTTACGCCTTTAAATTTATGGATAAGATTTTTTGTTGTTTCAATATCCTCTTTCTCTAAAGAATCTATAATATTTGAGCTTATAGAAGCATATTCTTTGAAAAATTTATTAAGCAGTTTCAGGTAAAAGTCTTTATTGCCGTCAAGCCGTTGCATTACTTCTTCAAAATTAATATCTTTAAAAAGAGACTTATCAATTTTTTGGAAAAATGAAGAATGCGAAAAGTCCCTTTCTTTTATTTTGGAGAGAGGTTTTGTCTCTGTTTTAAGCCATTTTTTTATAATTTCTGTAAAAAGTATTGGGTTAACGGGCTTAGTTATATAGTCACTTGCACCTGCTTCAAAACATTTTTCCCTATCTCCTTTCATCGCATGTGCGGTCATGGCAATAATGATAAGATCTTTTGTCTTTTTGTCTTTCCGCAGAAGACTCGATGTCTCGTATCCATCCATTATTGGCATTTGCATATCCATTAAGATTATGTCGTATGCTTTAGGATTAATCATTATCATATCAATTGCCTCTTTCCCATTATGTGCATGACTTGTTTTAAAGCCCATAGAGTCCAACAATCTACTTGTTACCTCCATGTTTATTTCATTATCTTCCACTATTAAAATATGTGCGTCTTTAAAGTTTTCTATTGCTTGTTTCTCTGGTTCTAGTTTATCCTTTATGGGTTCATCCGGTCTGTAGAATATTTTAAAAATATGATTAAGCAGTTGGGATTTTTTTATTGGTTTTGATATAAATGCATCTATTTTTACTTTTTTCTCCCACATTATATCTTTTTTATCCCCAAAAGCACTGATCATTATAATTGGAGCTTGTTTCAGCGTTTTATCATTGCGGATTCTCTCTGCAGTTGTAAGCCCGTCGATGCTCGGCATTTTCCAGTCCATCAGGATTAGATCGAATTCTTTTTCTGTTCCGGTTTTCTGTTGCAATAGTTCTATCGCCTCCTCTCCGGAGGAGACGGTTTCGCATATCATACAGAATGATGATATTGCATTATTCAGAACTTTTTGACTATCTTTGTTGTCATCTACAATAAGTACTCGAATGCCTTTTATGGTATTTAGATTCCTTGTCTTTTCAGAAAACTCCCCCCAGGTATCTTCTTTTGGGATTCTAAATTGGATAGAAAAAGAAAAAGTACTCCCTTGCCCTTCTTTACTTTCAACAGCAATCTGTCCTCCCATCAAAGTAACAAGACTCCGAGAAATGGACAAGCCCAGACCTGTCCCCCCAAATTGACGCGTTGTTGAACCATCTGCCTGCTCAAAAGATTCAAAAATCTTTTTTAATTTATTTGAAGGGATTCCATTCATGAAGTTCCTCCTTTGGAGCCTCTGTAAAATCAATAGTAAATTTATCCTCAAATTCACAAATACCAATAATTCTAGGTCTAACAGCTAAGATTTTATGATGTGGAATCGCAGGACCAAAACAA